>JAQVEB010000349.1 GCA_028698105.1 Petrimonas sp.
ATAAAAATTTGTACTTTTGGAATTTTTACAGACCTACGGTGGTGGGTGCGCTGCTCATGCAGGGCACACACATCGGCTATAGCAAACGCTGGCTAAAGTGCTAAAGTGCTAAAGTGAAAGTAATTAGACAAAATAAACTCACTACTAAACGGACAAGTAAGTGCCTTGGAATACCGCACTTGCCATAGCCGAGAACCGTTATAAAAAAAGACTTCGACAGCAGCATGAGATGAAATTTTGACAAAAAATAATGAGAGAGTAAAACTGAAAACGCTCATTTTCATCGGAGAGATTTTTCTTTTATCAACTCATGCAGCAATTCGTGCACAGTTTTGTTGAATACAGGATGTATTAAATCGGGTGCAATTTCAGCCAAAGGTTCCAGCACAAAGCGGCGAAGGTGCAATTTTGGGTGCGGAATCGTCAGTTCGGGAGTGTTAATTATGGCATTATCCGCCATCAGAAGGTCAATATCAATGATTCGATCGGAGTAAATTCCGTTTTGGCTCTTTTTTGCCCTACCAATCTCTTTTTCAATCTCTTTTGTAATTGCGAATATCGTATTCACATTTATGTATGATACTACTTCGCACACGCTGTTTACAAATAAATGTTCGGAGAAGAATCCTTGTGGTTCGGTAACATAAAAAGCGGATTTGGAAAAAATGGTTCCAATCCGCTCTTCTATTTTTTTGTATGCTGCTTCAATATTTTCTTCTTTGGCTCCGAGGTTGGAACCAAGCCCGAAATAGATATGAAGTGGCGGTTGTTTCATCAGTCAATGATGAGCATGGCATCGCCGTAGGCGCCAAACCGGTATTTCTCCTTGATAGCCACCTGATATGCTTCCATAACTTTTTCATAACCGCCGAATGCCGTCGTCATCATGAGCAAGGTTGAGTACGGAAGGTGAAAATTGGTAACCATCGCGTTTGTGAGAGTGAAATCGTACGGCGGAAAAATAAACTTGTTCGTCCATCCCGCTCTGGGTTTCAGATGTCCGTCCGTGCTAACCGTAGTTTCCACGGCACGCAATACTGATGTACCTACTGCGCATATTCTGCGGTTGTTATCGTAAGCGTTATTCACCTTTTCGCACAGTTCCTGATTAATCTCCATTTGCTCAGAATCCATTTTATGTTTGGTGAGGTCTTCCACATCAATGTCGCGATATGCGCCCAAACCGTTGTGCAACGTCAGAAAGCCGTAATCAATGCCTTTTATTTCCATTCTTTTCATTAACTCCCGGCTAAAATGCAATCCGGCTGCCGGAGCCACCACGGCGCCTTCGTTAGCAGCGAAGATATTCTGGTAACGGTCTTCATCTTCCGGTTCGGCGTGGCGTTCCATGTATTCGGGAATAGGCGTTTCTCCAATGGAGAAAAGCAAATTCTTAAATTCATCGTACGGCCCGTCGTACAAAAAGCGCAACGTGCGACCACGGGAAGTGGTATTATCAATAACTTCGGCAACAAGGTCTTCATTTTCACCGAAATACAGTTTATTCCCTATTCTTATTTTGCGTGCAGGATTCACTAAAACATCCCACAAATGCTGATCGGGATTTAATTCCCTAAGCAGAAAAACTTCAATTTGGGCACCGGTTTTTTCTTTGTTTCCGAATAACCGTGCCGGAAAAACTTTTGTATTGTTGAAGATAAAGAAATCTTTTTCATCGAAATAATCTAAAATATCTTTGAAAACCCGATGCTCCAGTTTATCCGAGTTCTTGTGTAGGACTAAAAGACGCGCTTCGTCGCGGTGCATCGAAGGATGTTTGGCGATTAATTCTTCAGGAAGATTGAATTTAAATTGAGAAAGTTTCATTTTCTGTTCAACTGATTATAATGAGTAACATTAATTATTTAACGTTGTATTTGGTTCTGCGTTAATATTTTTATCGAAAAAATCATCGAGTTCGCTCGTTTTCAAACAATTATCAATTGTTATCTCTCCTGTTCGTGTACGAACCAAACCGGTGAGATGTGCACCCGATTGCAACTCGATTCCAATGTCTCGCGCCAAAGCACGAATATAAGTTCCCTTGCTGCAAACCACCCTTATTTTAATTTCGGGCAACTCACAGCAAAGTAACTCAATATCATCTATAACCAATATTTTAGGTTTTAGTTCAATATCTTCGTTATTTCGGGCGAATTTGTACGCTCTTTTGCCATCCACCTTGCAAGCCGAAAAAACCGGAGGCACCTGTTCTATTTTTCCGGTGAATTTTTCGAGTGCTGTTATCACTTTCTCACACGTGATGTGATCCGTTGGATACGTAGCATCTATTTCTGTTTCCAGATCAAACGAAGGCGTGGTAGCTCCCAACCTTATTGTGGCAATATATTCTTTTGTTTTGGCTTGCAGATTTTCTATTTCTTTGGTTTTCCGGCCGGTACAAATCACCATCACTCCGGTTGCCAACGGATCGAGGGTGCCGGCATGACCTACCTTCAATTTTTTGATTTTCAACCGCTGACATAACTTAGCCCTGATTATGCGCACCAGCTTAAATGATGTCCAGTAAAGGGGTTTGTCAACGTATAAAATTTCGCCTTCGATAAAATCCATCAGATCACATTTGAAATTGCACCCGTGGCCAGCAAAATAAGCAATATTCCGCCAACAATTATTCGGTAATAACCGAATGCCTTGAACCCGTGTCTTGTGAGGAACTCGATAAAGAATTTTATGGCAACGATGGCCACAAGGAATGCCACCACGTTCCCGATGACCAGCATGTGCAGGTTGTCGTTCAACATGGCCGCGCTCATCGGCTCCTTAATCAGTTTATAGAACTTATATCCTGCTGCAGCAGCCATAGTGGGAACAGCAAGGAAAAACGAAAATTCGGCAGCATTTTTTCGCGTAAGTTTCGTGGTCATACCTCCAACAATGGTCGCCATGGAACGTGATACGCCCGGAATCATCGCGATGCATTGATAAAAACCGATTTTCACCGCACGTTGCCAGGTCATTTGTTGATCTTCGCGCGGTTTGTTCAACCATTTA
>JAQVEB010000061.1 GCA_028698105.1 Petrimonas sp.
TTAAATACGGAACGAAGGTGTTCGGGGTTTCCCGGACACCTTCGTGTTTTTTACCCAAAAAGACACGTAAATTCTCCCGAAATATTACTTTTCGTTTGCTAATTTTCACTATCTTTCGCCTCGAAAATCCGAATCATGTAAAAACCCGTTTTATAACATAAAAAAGAATCCTATTTTCGATAGAAAACACATTTAATATTCACTAAAACATGATGGTATGAAAAAGTATTTCGATTTTGTATTGACCGGGAAAACGTTTTTTCCTGTTTGGATCATTTTCTATGTTGTTGTCCTCATTCCTTATTTTGCCGTAATCTTTTTTATGGAAAAATCGGGTGACCAGGGAAGTCCGTGGATTGCACTTGTTGTGCTGGTCATGATGCTGGCTTCGTTTGTGTTTTATTATTACCTTGTGAAACTGTCCGTAAATCACCTGAAATACGATGGAACGTTGCTTGCGTTCGACGGCAAAATTTCCGGCTATTTGGGTAAAGTGCTGCTTGGGTTTTTACTTACGCTGATCACCCTCGGGATTTATATGGCTTGGTTTACTCGCAACGTTATGCGCTATTTCGTGAACAACACATCCTTAAAATCATCTCCTTTCAGCTTTTTGGGAAAAGGAGGCCGGTTGTTCGTTATCTTGTTGCTCACCATGTTGCCGATAATTTTGGTAAGTGTGGGCATGGGATATGCTATGGTCAAAGCAGGAACGACCACAGAGGGCCTCGGTAGCGGAACATTATTCATACAGGCTATTGTTATGCTCGTAATGATCCCTTACATGTATTGCGTTTATAAATGGATGGTGGATGTGCAGTACAAAGAATATCACATCAAGTGGAACACGACGTTTTGGGCATCCTGCGGACAGATTTTGGTACAGGTGCTGCTTACGATGATAACCTTCGGTATTTATTTTCCGATGGCTTACCTCAGGTTATACAAATATTTTGTGGATCGCACCGTTGCCGAAAAACCCGACGAAGTGCGCAATTTCGGTTTTGATTTGGACGCCATGCCCGATTTTCTTTTCGTTTGGGGACAGACGCTGTTAACGATCGTAACGCTCGGAATTTATTATCCCTGGGCCTTGGCCAAAATCGGACAACGGTTTTTGTCGAAAACATACCTTATGTCATCAGCATACGCTATGGAGGGCAATGATACACCGCCGCCGCTTCCAGCTTCCGATGAAACGGAGAAAGCGCTCTGAGCGTTCACTGAACTCTAAAAGAAACATCGGCGAAAAGAAATCGCCGATGTTTTCCGTTTAAATCGCTTGCATCTTAACGGAAGGCAGGCCTGTTTTTCAACTTTCCATATTCTTTATAACTACTTTTAATACTCAATAAGTTGTCTGATAATAAGAATATCACTACTTTTACGTCGCTATTTTTTAAACAGAATTATTCTATGAAACATGCAATAAAGTTACTCTTGTTTTTCACGGTTTTGTTATCTGCGCAGCAACTTGTATCGCAAAACAACGTGATTGATGAGATTGTTTGGGTGGTAGGCGATGAAGCTATTTTGAAATCGGAGGTTGAGGAATACCGCAAAGAAATATTGATGCAGAATCAGCGCATCGAAGGCGATCCGTATTGTTTTATCCCGGAGCAAATGGCTGTAAACAAGCTGTTTCTCGATCAGGCAAAACTGGATAGCGTTGAGGTGCAGGAGCGCGAAGTGAACCGCGTAGCCGATCTGTACATCAACGAATATATTTCCAACATCGGCTCGGCCGAAAAAGTGCAGGAATATTTCCAGAAAGACATGTCCGCCATCCGTGAAGACACCCGCAAAATGGTGCGTGAACAGCAACTTATCCAAAACGTGCAACAAAAACGTTTTGGCGACATCACGTTATCTCCTTCGGAGATTCGGAAGTTCTACAACAATATTCCGCAAGACAGCATCCCCTTTATCCCCACAACCATGGAGGTTCAGATTGTCACAGTAAACCCGAAAATCCCGTTAAGTGAAATTGACGCGGTGAAAGCAAAATTGCGCGATTACACCGAACAGGTTACCAGCGGTAAAAATAGTTTCTCCACGTTGGCCCTGCTTTATTCCGAAGATCCGGGCAGCGCTTTGCGCGGTGGTGAACTCGGTTTCAGCGACCGGTCGTCTTTTGTTCCCGAATTTGCGAATGTGGCGTTCTCGTTGACAGACCCTAAAAAAGTGTCCAATATCGTTGAATCGGAATACGGCTACCATATCATTCAGTTGATCGAAAGACGCGGCGACAGGGTAAACGTACGCCATATCCTGCTGAAACCCAAAGTGCCGCAAGTATCGCTCGATACGGCAATGACGCGTCTCGACTCCGTGAAGTTATTGATTGACGACAAGAAACTTACGTTTGGTGAAGCGGCAACATACTTTTCGGCCGACAAAGACACGCGCAACAACAAGGGGATCATGGTGAACAATACCCGTCAGAGCAATTACGCCGGAACACCCCGTTTCCTGCTGAACGAGCTTAATCAGGATATCGCCAACGTGGTGGGAGATATGAAAATAGGCGACATCTCCAAACCTTTTATCATGCTCGATAAGAACGGCAAAAAAGTGGCAGCCATCGTAAAAGTAACGAACCGCACGGAAGGGCACAAGGCCAACCTCAACAACGATTATCAGGTGATAAAGGCGATGGCCGAAAATGCCCGACGCCAGGAGATGATGGACGAATGGCTTCGCGAGAAAATAAAAACAACCTATGTGCGCATTGATCCCGGCTGGCAAAGTTGCAAATTCAGGTACGCGGGATGGATAAAATAAAGGCTGAGCATTATTTCAGAAATGAAACGAAAGGATAAACGATCGGATATAAAAGGAATAAGCATACTTTTTATAAGTGTGCTTTTTGCCGTTATATTAGGGGCACAGGCACAACCGCCTCCGGCGCGAAATCCGGTGAATCCAAATGTGAAGATCATCGAGTTGCGACAAGCCGACGTGTTGTTCAAGCGCAAAAACTCCGACGCGCAAATTCTCCAAAACAACGTGGTGTTGTATCACGAAGGCGCATTCATGTACTGCGACAGCGCTTATTGGTTTGAACGCGAAAATACTTTCGAAGCATTCAGCAACGTACGCATGGTGCAGGGCGATACCATTTTCGTGTACGGTGATTACCTGCATTACGACGGCAACACCAAGCTGGCCAAACTTCGTTACAATGTGCGCATGGAAGACAAACGCGCCACGCTTTTTACCGATAGTTTGGATTACGACAGGGAGCAGAATCTCGGTTATTATTTCGACGGTGGCATGCTGGTGGATGAAGAGAACGAACTTACCTCGTATTGGGGGCAGTACAACCCTTCGTCGAAAGAGGCCCTGTTTGTTGACAGCGTGAAACTTGTGAACGAAGATTATACGTTGTATGCCGATTCGTTGCGGTACAATACCGATAACAAAATAGCGAACATACTGGGCCCGTCAACCATCGTTTCGGATAGCGGATATGTTTACACCACCGACGGGTGGTACAACACCGCCACCGATGACTCCCGCCTGCTCAATCGTTCGCAGGTGGTGAGCGAAGACGGCAGTAAAATCCTGATCGGAGATACCATTTATTATAATCGTGCGACTGGCATTGGCCGTGTTTACGGCAACATGTTCCTGCAGGACACCATTCGCAAAGCCATTTTGCGCGGGAATTACGGTTATTACGAGGAAAAAACCGAATACGCGCTGGCAACCGATTCGGCGTACGCCATTGATTATTCGCAAAACGACAGCCTTTTTGTGCACGGCGATACGTTGAAAATGGTTACCGATTCCGTAGGAAGAGAAATGAAGGCCTACGGCAACGTGCGTTTCTACCGTTCCGACCTGCAAGGGATATGCGATACATTGCAGTATGTTTCGCAGGACTCCGTCATCCACCTGAAGAAAAATCCCGTTATCTGGAGCGAAAACAATCAGGTTATCGGCAACGAAATAGATGTGTATCTCAACGACAGCACCATCGAAAAGGCGCACGTAAGGGATTATGCTTTCAGCATTCAGGAGCGGCCCGAGCCCGACCAGTTTAACCAACTCAAAGGGCGCGACATGACCGCGTTCTTCAAGGAAGGAGAAGTACGCCACGTTTTGGTGGAAGGCGATGCCGAGTCGCTATACTACCTTGTGGACAACGATAGCACGATTATCGGCTTAAATAAAACCGAAAGCGCGTTTCTTTCCATGGATATTCTCAACAATCAAGTGGAAAAACTGAAGCTTTGGTCGTCAACAAAGGCGCAAACACTTCCGCTTCCGCAGCTCACAGCCGACGACAAAACGCTGAAAGGGTTTGTTTGGTTGAAGGATGTGCGCCCGATGGACAAGTTCGATATATTCAGAAAAACCGAAAGAAACGCTTCGGAAAATATGCCGGCCCAACCGCGTTTCGTGCGCGACGAAAATCTGAGGGAATGACAACATTTTGTCGTTTTACGTTCTTTTTACTACATTTGTAATCACACAAAAAATGCACGGTTATGGGAATGTTCTTTTTTTACAACAACCGAAAACCCCGTAAATTCAATTACCAGCCTATTCTTTACAATCCTGATGAAGAAGCTCGCCAGGAGCGCATGCAGAAACGGATTGCCGAGATAAAAAAAGAGATGAACGAGCCGCTCACTCCGGAGGAAGAAAATGTAAACAAGCCGGATATCAGGGCCGAATATCTCGATCAGATGAAACATCTGAAACGGCGAAAGGAGAAAGAAGAGGCCGGAAACACCACATTTTTCTCGAATAACGGTTTACTCATTGTTATTCTTCTTATTCTTCTGGGTGTTTTCTTTTTCTGGATTTTAAGTTAAACCGGAGTAACCCGTTATGCCCGATATTGTACATCTTCTTCCTGATTCCATTGCCAACCAAATTGCTGCCGGAGAAGTCATTCAGCGTCCTGCATCGGTGGTGAAGGAGTTGGTGGAGAACGCCATTGATGCCGGTGCAACGCACATTCAGATTATCATCAAGGATGCAGGGCGTACGCTTATTCAGGTAATTGATAACGGCAAAGGGATGTCGGCTACCGATGCGCGAATGGCTTTCGAGAGGCATGCAACATCGAAAATACAATCGGCCGACGACCTGTTTTCGTTGAAAACCATGGGTTTCCGGGGCGAAGCCCTGCCGTCCATCGCCGCCATAGCGCACGTGGAAGTAAAAACCCGCCGTGCGGAAGATGAAGTCGGCACGTTGCTCGCGATAGCCGGTTCCCGCGTAGAAAAACAGGAAGCCGTTTCGTGTGCCGCAGGCACGAGTATTTCCGTGAAAAATATCTTCTTTAATGTGCCGGCTCGACGTAAGTTTTTGAAATCGAACGAGGTGGAACGCCGGAATATTTTCTACGAGATTGAACGCATCGTATTGGTAAACCCCGATCTTGAGTTTTCGCTCACCGAGAACGATGTGCAAACGCTCCAATTGCCGCCGGCAGGCCTGCGCCAACGCATCGTGCAACTTGAGGGCAAGGGCATTAATCAACAACTGATCGAAATAAACGAGGAAACCACGCTGGGAAAAATTTACGGCTACGTTTCCAAGCCCGAAAACGCGAAAAAAGGCCGCGCAAGCCAGTTCTTTTTCGTCAATGGCCGCTACATCCGGCATCCGTATTTTCACCGGGCGGTAACCACGGCTTTCGAACCGTTGATCCCCGCGAACGAAAATCCGGCCTATTTTATTTATTTTGACGTGGATCCGGCCTCGATTGATATCAATATTCACCCAACCAAAACCGAGGTGAAGTTCGAGAACGAACAGACGATGTGGCAGGTGCTGTTGGTGACCGTCAAAGAGGCGCTGGGCAAGTTCAATGCCGTTCCGAGCATTGATTTCGACAGGGAAGATGCGGTGGATATTCCCATTTACGACGCTTCGCGTAAAGCGCCGATGCCCAAAGTGAACATTGATCCCACGTATAATCCGTTCCGCACTTCGCCGGGCGATATGCAAAGGCCGCAAAAAAACAACCTCGACTGGGAAAAACTGTATCACGGTTTCGAGAACGAAAAATCGCCTTCCGGGGAACCGAACACCGGCGGACAACCGCTCGAAAGCTTGTTCTACAAAACGCCGGACAACCCTTCGGAAACCGGTATTTCCCCGGAACATTACCAATACAAACAACGCTATATTTTAACGTCGGTGAAATCGGGGTTGATGATGATTGATCAACACCGTGCGCACGTGCGCATTCTTTTCGATAAGTATCTGGCACAGATAAACAGCAAAAAAGGCGTCTCGCAACGTGTCCTTTTCCCTGAAGTCATTCAACTGTCCGCTTCGGAATCGGTTGCCTTATCTGCTATCGCAAACGATATGGAAGCCGTAGGCTTTGAGTTGAGCGATTTGGGCGGCAATGCTTTTGCGGTGCAGGGCGTGCCCTCGGAGATCGGTAATGCCGATCCGGTAGCGCTGATCCGATCCATGATCGAGAAAAGCATGGAAACGGCACTGGACGTAAAGTCCGAAATTCAGGAATCCATCGCGCTCGCGCTCGCCCGGCTCACGGCTATCCCTTACGGAAAAACGCTCTCGCTCGAAGAAATGCTGCTGCTCGTCAATCAGTTGTTCGCGTGCAAAACGCCCAATCACACGCCCGACGGGCAAACGGTAATTTCGGTGATCACCGACGACGAGATCGTGAAAAAGATGAAATAAACATAACGTCGCCTTCCGACGTTAATACACTGAACAGGTGTTTTCAACGAAAACATTTTTCTTTATCATCTAAAACAGAGTTATTATGAATTATTCATTTTGTGGAAAAAGCGGTTTGCAACTGCCGAAAATATCGCTCGGTTTGTGGCATAATTTCGGTTACGTTGACGACTATGAAGAGGCAAAACAAATGGTGATCTACGCCTTTGAACAAGGCATTACCCATTTCGATCTGGCAAACAACTACGGGCCTCCTCCGGGATCGGCAGAATCCAATTTCGGGAAAATATTGAAAGAAAACCTCGCAGCGCATCGCGATGAAATGGTTATTTCGTCTAAAGCCGGATACTTGATGTGGCCCGGACCATACGGAAACGGAGGTTCGCGGAAATACCTGATATCGAGTTTGGATCAGAGTTTGAAGCGTACCGGATTGGAGTATTTCGATATTTTTTATTCGCACCGCTACGATTCCGAAACGCCCATAGAGGAAACGATGCAGGCATTGGTGGATATCGTGAAACAAGGGAAAGCGCTGTATGCAGGCATATCGAACTATCCTCCCGAACAAGCGCGGCAAGCTATGACGTACCTCAGAGAGGCACATGTTCCCTGCCTGATCTACCAGGGCAAATACAGCATGTTTAACCGCATGCCCGAAGATGAAATTCTGCCGGTTACCGATGAATACGGCTCAGGCTTTATCGCCTTTTCGCCGCTGGCACAAGGCGTGCTCACCGATAAGTACCTGAACGGAATTCCCGAACATTCCCGTGCAGCGGACACAACCGGATTCCTAAAGCGTGAGCAGGTTAGGGAAGAGTTGGTTGCAAAGGTCAAACAACTGAACGAAATTGCCGTTCAACGCGGGCAAACGATGGCCGAAATGGCGCTCTCGTGGGCGTTGCGCGACAAAAGAGTAACTTCATTGATCGTTGGGACACGCACAGTTGATCAGCTAAAAGATAACCTGAAGGCTCTTGAAAATTTATCGTTTTCCGAAGAAAAATTAAGCCGGATAGATACTATTTTGGACGGCGCTACGTTATAAAACAAACGGTTTCTTTATTTTTTTCGTGAAGAGATTTTTTGTTTTGTTTTTAAGCGTTTATGTTCTTTTCGCATGCAACGAAGAGGCTTTCGTTACGACCATTCCCTATGCTCCGGTGAGTTTTAAAGTGGACTTGGACGGGTTGGACGGCGGCCTGAAAGGCGCTTTAAATGTAAAAATATTCACTACGGACGACAAACGGACCGATTTCGACCGCTTTGGTTATGCAGGTGTTTTTTTGGTAAGAAACGCCACAGATAACGATTTGTATGCCTTCGACCTGTGTTGCCCTTACGATGCTGCCGACAAAACGCGGGTGGAGCCCAATACGAGCGGCGGAGCCGTTTGTCCGAAATGTGGCAGCGTGTACGTTACCTTGTACGGACGGGGAGATGTTAAGTCGGGGCCATCGCAAAAATCGTTGCAGGTTTATCGCGTTATCAGAGATAAAATGAGGGAAAATAGTTATTACATAACAAATTGAAAGCCTTCGCTCTATTTTTATCCTGATTTTTTTTGAAAAGTGAATAAACATTCCTACATTTGCACTCGCTAAAAAAGAAGCGTTTTTATTGCGCAGATAGCTTCCCGATAGTGATCGGGAGTAGAGCAAAAAATATTGCGGAAGTAGCTCAGTTGGTAGAGCATAACCTTGCCAAGGTTAGGGTCGCGGGTTCGAGTCCCGTCTTCCGCTCAAAGCGTGAAGAATTTCATGTTGGGAGGGGACGAGAAGTTTATCCCGACACGAAGTTGTCGGGAAGTCCCGTCTTCCGCTCAAAAAGGGAAATAATCGGTTAGTCCGATTTTCCGTTCAAGGTGCGCTCGGATGGTGGAATGGTAGACACGCAAGACTTAAAATCTTGTGACCATTACGGTTGTGCGGGTTCAAGTCCCGCTCCGAGTACCAGCAATAAGTAAAACCTCATTAAAAGATCAATCTTTTCAGTGAGGTTTTCTTTTTTGTCTAAGTAAACCACGCAATGCAATCGCCCGGCAGTTGTTCATTCCCTTACTCAAACATCGGCGATTCTTCTTTCAACGGCTTTTTCGAAGTTGCCTTTAGCCAGAAAAATCCGATGATCATAGCCAGTGTGGAGGCGATAAGTACCGCCAGCTTGGCGGTATCCTGCAATGCCGGATCATCGAAAGCGAGTGTGGATACGAAAATAGACATCGTAAAGCCTATCCCGGCAATAACTCCCAATCCGATAAATTGTTTCATATTCGTATCGGCTCCTTTTGGAACTTCCATCGCTTTACTCTTTATCATAAGGTAAGATGAGATGCCGATGCCGAGCGGTTTCCCAACAAGTAACCCTAAAATAATGCCCAGCGACAGCGGGGTCAACAAATTATTGAACGATCCCACAGAAATCAGAATACTCGTATTTGCCAGAGCAAATATGGGGATAATGATGAAATTGACCGGAATATGCAATGCTTTTTCGTACAAAGGAATGCGTTCGATGGGTAACAACATGGCCAGCAAAACACCGGCAAACGTTGCGTGAATTCCCGACCGGTACATAAAATACCACATCACTACGCCCAAAGAAAGAGCGGTTATCTGACTGAAACGGGTGCCACGGAAGTATTTCACGGTGAAATAAATAATGGCAATGCATGCCAAAACGCCCAACAGCCATCCGAATTGAGGCTGGGAGCCGTAGAAAAACGCAATAATGATGATTGCGGCAAGGTCGTCAATGATAGCCAATGCGGTTAAAAAAACCTTAAATGAATAGGGAATATTCTTGCCCGCCATCGCCAAAATACCTAACGAGAATGCGATATCGGTAGCAGTGGGGATTGCCCAGCCCATCTCGTAGCTCGTACCTTTTGTAAAGAGCAGAAAAATAAAAGCCGGCGCCAACACACCGCTCAAAGCGGCTATGGATGGGAAGAGAATACTGCTCTTTGAAGACAGTTCGCCGATCAATGTTTCGCGCTTTATTTCCATCCCAACCATGAAAAAGAATACCGCCATTAACGCATCGTTGATGATGTGCAATATGGAGTGGGGCAAATGAAATGAATGCAGTTTGTTAATCTCCAGATGCCAAAAATCGTAGTACTGATTTCCAAAGGAAAAAGCGTTTGTAATGATCAGCGATAAGGCTGTGCAGAAGATCAGCACAAAACCAACCGAACGGCTATCGTGAATGAAGTCCCTGAGCGTGAAAACGTTGTTAAACCGGGCTAATTTTTGGATCGTTCTTTTAATCATTTTTCAAAAATGTTATGTTGTGATGGATAAAATATTATGTGAGCAAAAAACTAAAATCGTCTTCGTTCGAAAGTTCTTTTGGCGTTTCACCATACTTAAAAATTCGGGCGTTTCTGTTTCCGATGAGTGTAAGTTCATGATCTTCCAGCAGCAGCATGGTGCCTTCGCGAAGCCCCACAACGTAAGTGTTTTTGTTGATCTCGACAAATTCCTGTATGCGCATTTCGCGGGTTTCCCCGCCGTGATTTTCGGGATGCGCATCCAGGTAATGCGGATTTATTTGAAAAGGAACCAGTTTCAGGGTTTTAAATTTTTCCGGCTCCACGATAGGCATATCGTTGGTTGTGCGCAGTGTAGGGCAGGCAATGTTCGAGCCCGCGCTCCATCCGATGTAAGGCGTGCCTTGTTTCACTTTTCTTTTGATGACTTTCATCAGTTTCTTTTCCTGAAGCATCTTTACCAACTGCCACGTGTTTCCTCCGCCAACCACAATGGCATCGGCATGTTCGATAGCTTCAACCGGATTTATGAAACGGTGGATACTGGTAACGTGATGCCCGATTTCGGCGAACCGGTCGTTCACTTTCTTTTCGTATTCTTCGTACGAGAAAGTCACCGCGGCATACGGAATGAATATGGCGTTTTTGGCTTTTTCGCCTAAAAACTCCCGTATATTTTCTTTTGGGTACGATAGATATTCCTCGCCAGGATTCGTTGAATTACTGATTAACAAAAGTCGCATGATGATTTTTTGAAATTTTAATGTTTTTTTATAGTAGGTGCAAATTTAATTATTTTCGCGAAAAAATCGTATAAATTTCAAATAGAATGCGCTAAATTTGTCTTTATTTTTTAGAATATGACTGATAAGGATGCGATTATAAAGCAGATAAGAGCCGATTTGCGTTTGGCGATGGATGGCGTGGTGTCGTCGAGTATGCGGGAAAAAGGGATGGATTACAAGATGAATTTCGGCGTTAATATCCCGAAGATAAGGCTGATATCCCGAAATTACACCGCCGGAAAAGACCTTGCGGAAACCTTGTGGCGGACAGATGTGCGGGAACTGAAAATATTGGCTACCCTGCTGTATCCTGTTGATGAATTTACGCCGGAAACTGCCGAAAAATGGGCGCGGGAAATCCCGAATCAGGAAATAAGGGAGCAGATTTGCATGAATTTGCTGCAAACCCTTTCTTTTGCGGGCACATTGGTGAATGAATGGGTTTTCTCGTCCGACGAACAACTTCGGACAACCGGTTATTGGCTGTTTGCCCGCGTAGCGATTACCCGCTCCGATGCCGTCCGCAAGATCAATACGGAGGAGATGGTGAACAAAGCAA
The DNA here is from genome assembly GCA_028698105.1 of Petrimonas sp. Taxonomy (GTDB): domain Bacteria; phylum Bacteroidota; class Bacteroidia; order Bacteroidales; family Dysgonomonadaceae; genus JAQVEB01. The sequence continues at coordinate 11,300 of JAQVEB010000061.1, forward strand.
TTGAGGATGTGTCTTCGGCTTCTGTTTTTCTTTATCAGGCAGCTTTAAGTGCGTTGAAATTTGCAGGCAGAGGCTCCAAAGCGCTGGCCGGCGAAATTCTGGACCGTTTGAGCGATTATCGCAATTCGCCCGACCCCAAACAGCAGGAGATATTTGATGCGCTTCGTTTCGAATTCAATTATGGCTAATCCTTGAAGTTCTTATTCACAAAGAAAATCGCTATCAGCAGGTTCAAAATAAGAAATCCGCCGGAGCCGGCAATGTAAAGGCCTTTCCAATGCGGCAACGTGAAATAAAAATAAGCCACGCCCAAAGCAATAACGGCGACAATTATCCAAAGCACCAGTAAAATTTTCTTTCTTCCTTTCATCGTAAATCGTTTATTTTTCGATACAAAAATAACAAAATTTATCGTGTCTGTGCATTTATCCAGTTCACGATATCCGATAACACCCGGGGCGAAATGGTTTGTTCAATTTTACCGTATTCATCGGCATATCCGGTTTCGCTTTCCTGAAACAGATGATTCAAATTTGGATACTCCTTTATTTCAAAATGCGTGTTTTTCCCTTTTTTGAGGGCTGACTCAATCGCGGCAAGGTTTTTAGCGGCAGGCACCTGAGAGTCTTTCTCGCCATTGAGGGCAAAAACGGGACATTTTACCTGTTCCAGATATACCGATGGGTCAATTTTCACGAAATTCCTGTACCACGGGGTTATCATCACGTTATAGTTGTTCCGGATATAAACATCCTTTTTCACCTTAAGCCTTAATAAAATGGGTAGTTTTTCCCACATTTGCGTGATTTTGTCGCGAAGTACGGTTTTGTTGGCTTCCGTTCCTTCCCACTCCGAAACGTAGTTCAACACGTCGGCGATTACCGGTTTCAGGTTTTCAATTGTTGTGCTGTCAACTTTTTCCTGACGGAGCAAAATAACGTTTTGGTCGAGCAGTATTTCGCTTGCCTTTACACCCATTCCCGCCATAAGCACGATGTAGTCCACATTTTTATTTTTCGCAGCCACCATGGGAGCGATGGTTCCGCCTTCGCTATGGCCGATAAGGCCGATGCGCTTCTTATCAATTTCGTTCCGTTGTTTCAGAAACTCAATCGCGGCCTGTACATCCGAGGCAAAATCTTCGGTGGTTGCTTTACGGTAATCGCCCGACGATTTTCCCACGCCACGCTTGTCGTAACGAAGAACGGCGAAGCCGTTGCGGGTAAGGTAATCCGCGAGCACCAGAAAAGGCTTGTGCCCAAAAACGGTTTCGTCCCTGTCATTGGGCCCGCTGCCCGCGATGAGAATTACGGCTGGAAACAATGCGGCGCTGTCGGGCATCGTGAGCGTTCCGCTCAGGTAAACGTCGTCTTTTTTATTCGCGATCATCACCTCTTCGGTTTTGTATGGAAGCGGTTCTTTGGGCATTTGCGGACGGTTAAGTTCGGGCATACTCACGGGTTTCAGGATCAGGGGAAACGACATTCCTCCTTGCGAAAATGTTCCGTTTATGGAGTCCTGTTCCAGCGTTCCCGAATACGACAACCCCAAGCCGGAGGCTACAATTTCGAGCCGGTTGTCTCCGAACGTGGTTTTAGTGGTCGGCAAGCCGAATGCGCCCTGATCGGGGCTGTCCAGTTTGGTG
>JAQVEB010000062.1 GCA_028698105.1 Petrimonas sp.
ACCGCCATATTTTTATGTTCCTGCATTAACTCGCTCATCAGTTTGTTGGCGGGCATGCTGTCCGGCACGAACGACAGCGCAGCTATTTTTTTTGTCCAGTCGGCAGCATTGCCGAACATTTCCCACATGTGGATGTAGCCGATGATGTTATCTATGTTGTCTTCGTAAACCAATATGCGCGACAGGCCGGTTTCGATGAACTTTTCCTTCAATGTTTCCGCATTGGTATCGTTGCTCACGGCCACGATATCGGCACGGGGCACCATACAATCCTTCAGGCGCATGGAAGAAAAATCCAGCGCATTGCGAAAAATCTTCACTTCCGAATCCACTTCGGCCTGATCGGACATCTCCTCGATCCCTTGTTTCACAAAAGAATCCAACTCGGTGCGGCCAAGGAGTTTGTCCTCAAAAGGATCGGCTTTGAAACCGAATGCATGTAAAATCCATTTGGATACCGACAGAAAAAATTTGGTGACCGGATAGAGCAGAATGTAGAAGATATAGGCGGGAATAACCAATATTTTCACCCATGTATTGGGATTTTTTCTAAAAAAAGCTCTCGGAAAGAATTCACCCGTGAGCAGAATAATGATGGATGCGGCTGCGATAAGAATAATGTAGTTAAGGAATAGATTACCAGATACCTTCTGTGTAAGTACGGGCAAGAAAATGGAGAAAGTGAAATAAACAAAAAGGCCCAATACAATAAGATTACCCACCGACAACGTTGCCAAAAACTGCCGCGGGTGTCCGTAAATGGTGTTGAGCATGCTGTAGTAGGCACCTTTCGATTTCCTGTCGAGCGCGTAGCGCAATTTATCGGACGACACAAAAGCGACCTCCATGCCCGAAAAAAACACGGACATGACCATGAATGCGATCCACCACCCTATTTGCGAAGTCAATTCCATTGTTACCGGTTTAATGTTTCGTTGCCGAGGCGCATTGAGTCCACAGGAGCCATGGGCGCCGAATCGCGGTTTTCGTCAAAGGGTATTTTACCGTCATAAGGCCGGATTATTCGATATTCATCCATTTCCTGATTTGATTCAAAACCGTATCCTTTCAACTGTGTAACGCCTTTTCTGATTTCGATGAGTTTATCGGAATATACTTTCCGTTGCTGTTCATCCCAGAAAAGCTCATCGCTGAAAAACTGGTCTCCGTCCATATTTTCCACTTGCACATTCCCCTTCAACCGCCACAAGTGTTTGGCAGTATAATTCCATGCCGTATCGGCCAAAACGGTAGCTTCAATATTGAACAGGGAATCGTAACGCTCCAGATGAATCCCTTTCGGGAAGTACCAATACGGTTCCTTGGCTTTATCGAACACCTGCCAGTTTTTGGCAATCAGTTTATAGCGGGTAATACCCGAATCGGAAATAAGCTCGGTTACGCTATCGGTGTTCATCGTGGGGGTGATCTCGGGGTTAAACTTCACGTCAACCAGTTCCTTGTCTTTCTTTTGGCACGACATAAAAAAAAGCAACATAACAACCACGATAAAAGTGGTTGTTATGCGCCCTGTTGTATTTATTATTTTGAACGGTTTATTCAACAAATTGTTTGATACAATTTCTGATCGAATGTTATTTCAGCCTGGCAGTTGTGTTTTCGCTGATCCATCCGGGGATGAATATGCTTTGACCCTCTTTAATACCCATCATGAACGCTGTTTCACTATCCATGTAGTAATTTGAGTATTTGTTGATAAAGCCGTTAGCTTTACCCGTTACACTCGGATCAACAGATTTAGCTTTGATCATCTTGTCCACGGCTGCGCAATATACCAATCCAGCTTTTTCGGGTTCGGAGAAAATTCCGTTTGCCGAAGAGGCATACAACTGGCCGATGAGGATGTAAGCTTCACCGTTGTTCGGGTTGTATTTCAATGCATCGTAAGCAGCTTGTCTCGATCTGGAGAAGTTACGTTGGTTGGAGAAAATCCCGGCCAACTGCATCATGTAATCCGATGCTTTACTTTTGTTGGTTTCCATTTCGGCAGCTTCGCTGTAGTATTTTACGGCCGCATCGTAATCGTTGTTACGCAGGCTGCGGTTAGCCAATCCAACGGCAGCAGTTGCAGAAGGTTCCAGTTTGTAGAGATATTCGGCAGCCGTGAAATACACGTCGGATTCCGTACAACCTACCGAACCTAAGGATGAAACAACATCCGTAAGGAATTTTTTATCCGATTTGTTTGCGTCAAGTTTATCGGCATAATATTTGGTAAGCGTGTTACAATCGCCTGCGCCGCTGTTCACGAAGCCCTGTACGATACCGTCTTTTACGGCGTTCAGGTAGTCAACCGATGTTTTATCGTTTGCCGCGCTGGCATTGGCGATAGCTTGATCAACATAACCCGTTACCGCAAAATAATCTTTCAGATACTGATCTTTCTTGGCGTTATCTTTGTGAAATTCCACCAATGAAGCGCCCATCAGGTAACCGTAAGCATCGGGCGGATACATTTTGTCCTTCATTTCGGTAACTGCCGTTTTCAGATTATCATAGATAAATTTAGGATCGGCTTTGTCCATTCCCATCATTTCAATATAATCATATACTTTATATGCGAGGATCGTTCCTTTGGGATCGCCTTTTGGATTCGATTCATTAAAATATTTGAGACGGGTGTCGTAAATATTCATTACTTTGTCCAACAAGGCTTTCTTTTTGGCTGCGTCTGTTTCTTTGGCATACAATGCTTTGAAGATGCGCGGGCCGTAAATATAAAGGTTTTTACTGGCGGCAGGGGCATTTTCATACACGTAAGTCCAGGGAGCCACTGCATCTTTATACGCTTCTGCTTTAGCAGATGTCTGCAAAAGACTTAAGTTTGTGATAACTTTCACGCTGTCATCGCCATGTCCGTAAGGAGCATTAATAGGGTCGTATCCCGCTTTTTGAGCATTCACCCCTACTATTGTTGCAATAGCGAGAAGGCCGGATAATAATAATTTTTTCATATTCTTTGCTGTTTTAAGTTGTTTCTTTATTCGTTTGGTTATTGATAAGACAATTTGTTAAAAAAAAAGTTTAATCTTTACCCGTTTTTTTGCGTTCAGCAATGTGTGTTCATCACTAATCAAACTGGCGTTTAAAGAACCAAAACTCATTGATGTTCATGTTCAACGTTATTTTAAACACTTCTTCTTTGATCATGTAACTTTTATCGGGTTGAAGCAACGAGTACCCCAAACCGATATTCACCATGGAAACTTTTCCGGTGTATGTATCGCTTCTGAAAGGCAGTCCAAATCCGATATTCACGCCATATTCCTTGAATCCTCCGGTATCAGGGGTTGAATTGTCGTTGTAAATATATACATTATTATATGAATTTGCAAATGAAAATCCACCTCTGAATCTTATGCGTTGGAAAAAATTCCGGCTGTAGGGGTCAATGGTGTATTCGGCACCGGCATTTATCCGATAACGGTTGTTGTATCGGTTATCGTTGCTCATGCCGTCGAGTGACGTTGGATAATCAAGGTTTTTCCACAACTGATACGTCCCATCAATCCCCACCAACATGTTGGCATTGGAATAAGTTGCTCCCAGCCCAAAAGTGTGGGGAAACTGAAAACTTTGCGAAGCAAGGGTATCGGTTTGTAAAACCTGCACGATTTGCCCCGAATTCGGATCAATCAGCCGGTCATACGGATACACGGTTGCTTTCGACTTGATTTGAGGCGTGTAAACCGCGCCGAGGGTGAAGGAGCGTTCTTTGTCGATCGGATAAGTGAATTGCACACCGAAATCATACTTTATATCTCTGATAGAGAATGTGTTGGTTGAACTTCTCGCAAGCGTTGTATTGTTGATGTAAGGCAACTGTCTGGTATGTTGAATCTTCCCGAAAAAATAGCCCATGTTCATCCCAACGGAAACATATTTTACCGGAGCCCAGGCCAAGCCGCCGTATATTTGGCTCAATCCTCCGGATCCGTTGTAAATTTCCTGATAAACCAGATCGGTTGTTGTTTGTCCGCGGCCATAGTTGTAACCGACTTTGGAGTATGGAAGAAGTCCGATGCTTGCTCCCATGTTCCTGAGAAGCGGAAATTGCATGGCCACATAATCCAGGTTTCCGTTGTAGAAATTTTGCGAAGCAATGCCGTCGTTATATTTTGCATAGTGTCCCGATACGCCAATATCGAAGACGAAGGTGAGGGTATCGAGTTTGGAGTAAGACGCCGGATTACCCGGATTCACCTGCTGGCTTCTTCTTAATCCGTAGCTTATTCCGCCCATCGCTTCCGATGCGCCTATCGAAGGATTCGAGAGTGACCCGTATCCATAGCGTCCGTAAGGAGAATTGGAACCTACCTGTTGTGCAAAAGTAACGATGGTAATTGTAAATAAAGCTACCAACGAAAATATACGTTTTTTTCCTTTATTCATTCTGTTTTGTATAATCAACAAGAATTTAATCTGTAAGTTTCATAAATATTTGCGATTGCAAAGATGACATATTTTTGTGTTGCAACCAACAAATCGGGTTTATCCGGATGTTAAAAAGAGCAAAGTTTAATATTTATAAACGGTTCGGTTTAAAAAACAACCGTTTTTAATACAATGATTGAAAAACCGATACAAAGTAAACAAAAAAACTCGCACAATACCAAGCCGGAAGCTTTATTTTATTTGCCGTACGCATTATACGAAACTATCTCGGCGGTGGTTTTGCGTTTCTTTTCACGTAGCGGCTGGGTGCTGTATCCGATGATTATATCGAGCCAAACCCGCTTTGTATCGGGGATGGAGAGGAGTTTTCTCATTTTCTTTTCATCAAACCACCCCACGATGCACGATCCCAAACCTTCGGCGTGCGCTGCCAATGCAATGTGCGCAGCAGCTATTCCCAAATCCATCTGCGCGTAATCTTTTTGTTTGATCCATCCGCCGACACCGGAAGAAAGGTTCACCTTCTCCTCTACCAAAAGTATATGCACGGGCGCCTGTTTGGTGAAATGATTCATCCCAAGCGCCCGCGACGATGTAGCATCGGCAACCTGATTCTTCAGTTCGGGTTCATCAACCACAATCAGATGCCAGGGCTGCGAATTACATGCCGAAGGCGCCAACCGCACCGCCTCGATGATGCGCTCTAATTTCTCTTTTTCTACCGGACGATCGGGATCGAAAGCGCGATCGCTTTGGCGGGTTCGTACGAATTCTATAAAATCCATCATAATATACGATTTACCACCCCTCGTTTGCAACGAGGGGTTTCTGGAGCAACGTTTTTAGCGTCATTACATCATATCTATCTCAATTACACCTCTTAATCCTGCATAATTTCGGGCTGAACTGTATAAATAATCTTCAGGTTCAGCTACTACTCCCGTTCGTACCGGATTTTGATGCAAGTAATCTACACGCTGCATTAATATTTCGTCAGAAATCAATTCAATCGGGTGGCTTTTGTCTTGCCAGAATCGATAATTTTTAATACGCTTGTCAAACTTCCCTGCAAATTTAAATCGATACAACATCCAGTCCCTTCTACTTTCACCCGGAAGGTACATTTCTTCCAACACTTTTTTCGCCGTATAACTTTTAAAATCGCGAATAAAATCACTCATCCTAAAGGGTTCTTCAACACGACAAATCAGATGTAAATGATTAGTCATCAAGCACCAGGCATACAATATTAGTCCTTTATTCTGACGACAAAATGTCAACGAATCAGCAATTATAACCTTATAATTCAATCTAGTAAACACATCCACCCAATCTGACACGGTAAACGTCAAAAAATAAACGCTATTTTGGTCGCCTACTTTATAATTTTCGGAGGACATAATTATAACGACGTTTAAACCGTTCAACTATTCACCCCTCGCTGCAAGCGAGGGGTAGGTTTAATCGAAAGCCAAAATACGGCTGATGTATTTTCCGATAATATCGAACTCAAGGTTCACCACGGTATCTTTTTTAATTTCGTGGAAATTGGTAATATCGTGAGTGAACGGAATAATCGCCACTTTAAACGAATTATCCGTAGGTTCAACCACCGTAAGGCTCACCCCGTTTACCGTTACGGAACCTTTATCCACGGTCATATAGCCTTTTTTCGCCATTGCTTTATCGAATGTGTACGCAAACGTGTAGTACCAACTGCCGTCCACCTCTTTCACTTCGGTGCAAACGGCTGTCTGATCCACGTGCCCCTGCACGATGTGGCCGTCTAACCTGCCGTTCATGAGCATGCTGCGCTCCACGTTCACTTTGCTGCCCGGTTTCAACAACCCAAGATTCGAGCGGTCGAGCGTTTCCTGCACGGCTGTCACGGTATAGGTGTTGTTCTCTATCTTCACCACCGTAAGGCAAACACCGTTGTGCGACACGCTCTGGTCTATTTTCAACTCGTCCACAAATGAACACGTGAGCGTGATGTGGAGATTGCTTTTTTCCTTATTTAATGCAACAACCGTTGCTGCTTCTTCAACAATTCCTGAAAACATTTTATAAACTGTTAGATGATTAAAACCCTGACCGACAGACAACAGACTTGAGTGCCTGCCGGCCAAAGTCAAAAACCGGATTACCAGATGGAAGCTCTTTTATCTTTCGGCAGATACATCGGGTCTGTCGGTTGGATATTGAACGCTGCGTACCACGCATCTACCTGAGGAACAGCACCATCTACGCGCCATTTCCCCAATGAATGCGGATCGAGTTTGGTGCGGCGCAGGATTTCCTCGTTACGGATGTTGCCTGCCCATACGTTGGCGTACGACAAAAAGAAACGTTGAGCGGGAGTGAATCCGTCTAATTTCTTGTCGTTTTTTGCTTCCTCGGTTTTTTGAAAAGCCTGATACGATATCTGCAAACCGCCCTGGTCGGCAATGTTTTCACCCAGCGTGAACACGCCGTTGGCGCGAACCGTGTCGAGCACGACAATGTTATTGAAATGATCCACCAACACTTTCGTTCTCTCATCGAAACGGGTAGCATCTTCGGCAGTCCACCAGTCGGTGAGGTTACCGGTTTTATCGAATTTGCGTCCCTGGTCGTCAAATCCGTGTGTCATTTCGTGGCCGATAACCACGCCGATGGCGCCGTAGTTAATGGCATCATCGCCATCTTTGTAGAAGAACGGCGGCTGCAAAATTCCCGCAGGGAAAACAATTTCGTTCGATGAGGGGTTATAGTACGCATTCACGGTTTGCGGCGTCATGAACCATTTGGTTTTATCCACCGGTTTACCGAGGTCTTTGATCATGTCGCGGTAATCGAAATCGGATGCGCGCATTACGTTTGCCCAATACGAGTCGTCTTTTATTTCGAGCGTTGAATAATCTTTCCATTTATCGGGATAACCGATCTTCACGGTAAACGCAGCCAGTTTTTCGTGTGCTTTTTCCTTGGTTGAATCGCCCATCCATGCGAGATTGTCTATTCTCTCGCCCAACGATTTCGATAAATTATCAACCAGCGACAGCATACGTTCTTTGGCTTCCGGCGGGAAGTATTTTTCCACGTAAAGTTGTCCGACCGCTTCGCCCAATGCGCCGTTAACGGCTTCGACGCTGCGTTTCCAGCGCGGACGTATTTCTTTGCTTCCACCCATCATTTTATCGTAAAACTCGAAACTCGCGTTTACGAAATTATCGCTCAAATAGTTGGCGGCAGAATTAATGACTTTCCAACTCAGGTAACTTTTCAGGTTATCCATCGGTTCGCTGTCCATCAACGCAATGGCGCGTTTTATCGGTTCCACCTGCGATACATTAAGGCTGTCAATCCCCTGCGCTCCCATTTCGTTGAAGTAAGACGTCCAATCGAAGGTTGCCACCTCTTTGTCTAAATCGCTGACAAACATTTTGTGGTAATTCAATTCCGGAAGACGGCGCATTTCTTTGGTAACGTGCGCTTTCGCCAATTCGGTTTCGATATTCATTACCGCAGCAGCCGCTTTTTGGGCGTCGGCCTCGGCGTAGCCGGCATTTTTGAACTGCGTTTCCATCAGTTTCACGTAGCCGTCGCGGAGCATCTTCGAGTGATCGTCCTGCGCCAGATAATAGTCTCTGTCGCCAAGTCCGATACCACCCTGATAAATATTCGCGATGTTCATCGAACTATTTTTATCATCGGGGCCAACATAGAAACCGAAAAACGGATTTGATGCGTATTTGCTGATTTTTGCCATCAGCATTACGATATCTTTCTTCTCTTTTGCGGCTGCAATTTCGTCGAGAATAGGTTTGATGGGCGTAGCGCCGTCTGCGTTCAGTTTGGCGCTGTCCATAGCAATGGTATATAAATCGCCAACTTTTTGGGCGTTTGTACCCGTAGCATTTTTCTCTTTGCTTAAATTCTCGATGAGTTCCCTCACCTGTTTCTGATTTTCATCGGCCAGTTTGTCGAAAGAACCGAAACGTGCTTTATCGTTGGGAATGGGATTGGCTTTTTGCCAACCGCCCGTAGCGTACTGATAAAAATCCGTTCCCGGCGCAACGGTAGTATCCAGGTTGGCAAGATTGAAGACATCCTGCCCGTTTCCGGTAGTTTTTTGCTGTGTACAACTCACAAAAACCGTCATAAATAAAAGGATTGAAATAAATGAATTGCGTTTCATAATAATACGTAGTTTAGAATTTTTTTTGCAAAAATACAAAAATATTTGGGATACGGATGAATAACGTGACCCTAAATACGTTACACACCGTGAAAGTGCCGTTGCTTCAGGGAACCGATGTATGCCCCAAAGTCGGTTTTCACTAAGCAAATTTCCTGAGTTCTTCCCGAATTTTACGTTCCGTATCTTCGCTCACGGGAACCAGCGGGAGACGAAGTTCGTTCGCGATCATTCCGCGCAGGTTTAGCAGGCACTTTACGCCGGCAGGATTTCCGTCCACAAACATCAGATGGAATAAATTATCGAAATCCTCCTCCATCTTCCGGCGCGCGTTCTCGCCATTTCCGGTCAAGACACTGTTTACCAGCCACGCCATTTCCTTCGGAAACGCGTTTCCGAAAACCGAGATAACACCAATTCCGCCACTCTGGATGACCGCAGTTGTAACGGCGTCGTCGCCCGAAATCACGTGAAATCCTTCGGGAGCTCCGTTGATAATGGCTTTTATCTGATCCAGATTGCCGGAAGCTTCTTTCACGGCAATCACGTTTTTGCATTCTTGCGCGATGCGCAGAGTAGTTTCGGCGGTCATGTTCACTCCGGTTCGGCCCGGAACGTTGTACAAAATAATGGGCAGCGGCGAAACCTCGCTCAACGCGCGATAATGTTGAAAAAGGCCTTCCTGCGTGGGTTTGTTATAGTATGGCGTAACGGACAGAATCGCACTCACGCCGGAGAAGTCGTATCGCTGAAGTTTTCGGATCACACGGGCGGTATTGTTTCCCCCAACACCCATTACCACGGGAATGCGCCCGTCAACTTTGCGCACGATCACGCGCACAATGTCGTTCATTTCCTCTTTCGCCAATGTAGGGGTTTCGGCTGTTGTGCCGAGGGCTACAATATAATCGGTATCGTTTTGGAGATGGAAATCCACCAGTTTTTCCAGTGCGTCAAAATCAACCGATTTATCTTTTTTGAACGGAGTAACCAGGGCAACTCCCATCCCTCTAAAGTTTACATTTGCTGTAAAATCCATAGTTTTTCTTTCTTTTTGCTCTCTGATTGATGAATTGCGAAACAAATAAAGATTCAATTCTCATCATTTATTGTACAAAGGTAGGGATTTTCGTGCGTTTTTATACATTAGAAGATAAAAAACTTAAAATACACACAAAATGAGATTCAAAGCCCTTTAAATTCCGAAAAAATAGTATCTTTGTCAGACACAGGTTGTTGATTATGAAATTCAAGAAATTAATATCCGGTTTTTACGAAACCCCTCTCTCAAAAGAATCCAAAAGACGCTTCGAAAAGTTTATTTTTGTTGCGGCAGTAATCGGCCTGCTCATACATCTGGCGCTGATTGGGTTATTGCAACTGGGGCAATTAAGCAATATCGGCGTGCTACGGGGATTCCAAAATCCGGTGGATGCGCTTTACACGCCCTTCTCCCTGATTTTATTTTACGAGGTGTATTGTTTGATCTATTATCTGCCTAAATCCATTACGATTTACATCGGAAAGCAGTACGAGATCATGGCGTTAATCACCGTTCGAGAAATGTTCAACGAGCTGTCTTATTTGCAGTTATCATCCAATACGCATGAATTGAAAAATCAGCCTCAATTCCTCTATTCCATGGCTGCCATACTCCTGCTTTTCGCAGTTATTTACCTGTATTACAGAATGAATCAACGTGCGGTGAAAGTGGATAACCGCACGAATGAACACGACAAAAATCTGCCGCCGAAAGTGCAACATTATATTTCCGCGAAACGGGCGCTGGCTTTATGTGTGGGCATTCTGTTCATCGTTTTTATGATTGTTTTTGTGCACAAATGGGTTATTGGAAGCGATAATCTGGTTGATCTGTTCGAAAATTCCAAAGCGGTTTCGAATATGTTTTTCTCTTCTTTCTTCACTATCCTGATTTTGGCGGACGTGGTTATTCTGTTATTCTCATTTGCGATGAACGATGAATTTCACATTGTTATGCGTAATTCCGGATTTGTGATCTCTACCACCTTGCTCAAAATGTCTTTTGGCGTGGAAGGGCTTGTGAATCACATTCTCATGTTGTCCGGCGTGGTTTTCGGGACGCTCATGCTGCTGGTTTTTAAATTTTACGAAAAAATAGAAATTCCGGAAGAATAAATTACCGGCCGGAATAATTTCGTTGTTTTTACCTTTTTTTATATATTTGCTGAACTTAAAACAAACATTACATCAATCCACCATAAAATAACTGCCATCATGCTGAAAAATTCAATATCCCTGCAGGCATTCGCATTTTTAATCGTTAGCAGCCTGTTATCGTGCACGGTTTCCAAAAATCATTTTGCAAACCGCGAAATCGGTATTTGCACGAACTTCTCCAATAGCGAAATGATGAAAACCATGGGCTATTCTTATGTAGAAGAAAGCACAGGACGATTTTTGGCGCCGACTAAGTCTGAAGCAGAATTCGATTCCATCTTACAGGAAGCTAAGCAGGCGGCATTACCGATAAAAGCCTGTAACAGTTTCATTCCCGGGAATTTAAAATCTGTTGGCCCCGAAGCTGTGCACGTAAACATTCTGAATTATATGGAAACCGCATTTCGCAGGGCCAAAAAAGCCGGCGTGGAAATTATTGTCTTCGGAAGCGGCGGTTCACGTTCCATTCCCGAAGGGTTTTCGCGCGAAGAAGCACGCAAACAATTCATTGACCTTTGCTCAAAAATGGCCCCGATTGCAAAAAAATACGATGTAACCGTGGTTCTGGAACCGCTGAACTCCAATGAATGCAACTTCATCAATTCCGTCGCCGAAGGCGGAGAAATCGTTCAGGATGTGAATCACCCGAATTTTCGGTTGCTGGCCGATATTTACCACATGAAAGTGGATGGCGAAGGGCCGGGGAATATTGTTCGATACGGCAAGCTCATTAAACACGTACACATCGCGGAGAAACAGGACAGAGCAGTTCCGGGAACGTATAACGAAGACTTCAGTCCGTATTTCGATGCACTAAAAAAAATAAACTACAAGGGACGAATCTCCATTGAAGCACGATGGAAAGTCCTGAAAACAGAAGCTCCCGTTGCAATTGAAGTCATTAAACAACAACTAAATAAGTAAGACATGGGAACAAGAAGAGATTTTATAAAAAAGTCGGCGCTCGGCGCCGCAGGGTTGGCAGTAGGAAGCAAAATGAACATTTCCGCGAAAAGCTACAAAAACATTATCGGAGCAAATGACCGGCTGAATGTAGCTATCATCGGGTTAGGGCGCAGGCTTGGCGCCTACATCGAACCGATAGCGATGAAAGAAGCCAACGTGCAACTGGCTTACCTGTGTGATGTAATGGAAAAACAGCGCGCCAACGCGATGAATACATTCTCCAAACACATCAACTACAAACCCAAACTCGAAAACGACCTTCGCCGCGTGTTCGACGATCCGAAAGTGGACGCCGTTTTCAATGCAACACCCGATCACTGGCATACGCCCGGCTCCATTCTGGCAATGAAGGGCGGCAAGCACGTGTATGTTGAAAAACCGTGCAGCCACAATATGTCCGAAAACGAAATGCTGATGGAAGCCGCAAAAAAATACAACAAAGTTGTACAAATGGGAAATCAGCAACGTTCGTCGGGACACACGCAGGAGATCATTCGCGAAATACACAACGGCGCCATCGGCACGCCTTACAAAGCGGTCGCCTTTTACGCCAACACCAGAGGCGAAGTGCCGCTTCAGAAAAAAACCGCCGTTCCCGCCGGTCTGGACTGGGAACTCTTCCAGGGTCCCGCTCCGCGCCGCGATTATACGCAGGAAACATGGGATTACAACTGGCATTGGTACGGTTGGGATTACGGCACGGCCGAAACCGGCAACAACGCAACCCATGAACTAGACGTAGCCCGCTGGGCTTTAGGCGGAAAATATCCGATGCATGTGGAAGTGGAAGCCGCCAAACGCCATTTCCCAGACGACGGCTGGGAAATGTACGATACCATGGACGCCACATTTGTTTACCCCGACAACAAAATCATCAAATGGGACGGCAAAAGCCGTAACGGTCACAAAACCTACGGTTCCGACCGCGGAACCATTATTTACGGCAGCAACGGAACGGTTTTTGTGAATCGCGAAAAATACACCCTCTTCGATCGTGGCGGAAAACAAATCAAGGAGAGCTCCGGCGCTTCCAACGAAGCCGGAACGGCGCTCGGCGGCGGTGGCGATATGACCACGGGACACGTGATCAACTTTTTCGACGCCATCAGA
>JAQVEB010000063.1 GCA_028698105.1 Petrimonas sp.
AAAAAGATGCTTACAACTGGCAGGTTACAAACTTTAAAACGCCGGCAAAAGACAACCTCGTGATATACGAAATGCTCTTCCGCGATTTCACAGAAACCAGCGACATAAACGGCGCCATGCAAAAGCTGGATTACCTGAAAACGCTTGGCGTAAATGCCATTGAGTTGATGCCGGTTCAGGAATTCGACGGGAACGACAGTTGGGGCTATAATCCGGCCTTCTATTTTGCGATGGACAAGGCCTACGGCACAACAACCATGTACAAGCAGTTTATTGACGCATGTCACGCACGCGGCATGGCCGTTATTTTCGACGTGGTGTACAATCACGCCACGGGCAACAATCCGTTCGCCAAATTATATTGGGACGCTGCCAACAACCGCACCGCCACAAACAACCCGTATTTCAACGTAACAGCGCCCCATCCGTACAGCGTTTTTCAGGATTTCAACCACGAATCGCCGCTGGTGCGCACGTTTGTGAAACGAAACCTGAAGTTTCTGATTGATGAATTTAAGATAGACGGTTTCCGTTTCGATTTGGCAAAAGGATTTACGCAAAAAGGCAGTACGGAAGCTACCGCGGGGAATTACGATGATTCACGCGTAGCTATTTTGGAAGATTACAACACAGCCATTAAAGCGTCAAAAGCAGATGCACTGGTCATTCTGGAACTATTTGCCGATGATAAGGAAGAAACCGAATTCGGCAATGCCGGCATGATGGTTTGGCGAAACATGAACTGGAATTATTGTCAAACGGCAATGGGATATCCAAGCGAGTCGGATTTCAACAGAACGTATTACGGAACGTCATCCCGTCCGGCAAACAGCCTGGTAAGCTATATGGAAAGCCACGATGAAGAACGCGCGGCGTACAAACAAACGCAATGGGGAGAAGGTTGGCTCAAAACCGATCTAACGCCACGTATGTCGCAATTGGAAACCAACGCTGCATTCTTCTTCACCGTTCCCGGTCCCAAAATGATATGGCAATTTGGAGAATTGGGATACGACGTGAGCATTGATTACAACGGCCGCATTGGCAGAAAACCGCTTCATTGGGAATATTACGATGTTTCCCAACGCAAAGCGTTGTATGACACCTACGCCAAACTCATTGATTTGCGTATGAAAAATCCCGATATGTTCACATCCACGGCAAAAATGAGTTGGCAAGTTTCCGTTTCGGATTGGGGTAATGGGCGTTTTCTCACGCTATCCGATGCTACGGGAACAAAACAACTGGTTGTTATCGGCAATTTCACGAATGCGGGAATAACAACCACCGCTTCATTCCCAAAAACAGGAACGTGGTACAATTATATGAACACTGCGGAAACACTCAACGTAAATTCTACAACAATGAGTATTCCGGTTCCCGCAAACGACTTTAAAATATTCTCAACGTTCCAGCCATAATTTACTGAAAAAACCATTATCAACAACAAAGGGTGTCGCGAAATTTCGCGACACCCTTTGTAAATTGTATTAGCCTGTAAAAAACTTACCCAAGGTTATGTTTTTTCACGAAATCATTCAGCACATCGTGCAATGTCGGCGTGCCGATTTCCTGCAAATCGTAATAGACACGAACAACCGGTTTCCGGATATCAATAAGCCGGTTCAAATCAATGGGCGTGCCGATAACAACCGTATTACAATCGGCATCGTTAATGGTTTGTTCCAGGTCTTTCAGTTGTTGATCGCTGTAGCCCATCGCGGGAAGAATAGTTCCGATATTCGGGTAAATGTTGAATGTATTCGCCAATTCACCAACAACATACGGACGCGGATCAACCTCGGCCGCACAACCGTATTTGCGTGCCGCAACGGTTCCCGCGCCTATTTTCATTTCGCCGTGCGTCAACGTGGGGCCGTCTTCCACAATCAGGCAACGTTTGCCGCGAATCAACTCCGGATTATCCACTTTCACCGGACTCGCGCCGTCTATCACAACGGCATCGGGATTGGCCTGTGCAATATTCTCACGAACGGTTTGTACGCCTTCGGGCGAAGCCGTGTCTATTTTATTGATGACCACCGCGTCGGCCAGCCGCAAATTTACTTCGCCGGGATAGTAGCTCACCTCGGCGCCCGCGCGATGGGGATCGGCAACGGTTATGGTGAGATCGGGTTTGTAGAACGAGAAATCGTTGTTGCCGCCGTCCCACAGAATAACGTCGCAACCTGCGGGATCAACTTCCGCCTCACGCAATATTTTTTCGTAATCAACACCGGCGTAAATCACATTGCCTCTCACTACGTGAGGCTCGTATTCCTCCATCTCCTCAATGGTACATTTGTGCTTTTTCATATCGTCCACCGTAGCAAAGCGTTGTACGGCCTGGGCGGCCAGATCGCCGTAAGGCATCGGATGACGGATGGCGATAACTTTCAATCCGCGTTTCATCAGGTCTTCGATCACCGCCCGCGATGTTTGCGATTTCCCACAACCCGTGCGTGTGGCAACAACGGCGATCACCGGTTTTTTGCTTTCGATCATCGTTTCACCCGGGCCCAGTAAAATGAAATTTGCCCCGGCCGCGTTTACGATGGCGCTAATGTTCATCAGGCGATTATACGGTATATCGCTGTATGAAAACACGCAATCCTGCACGTTTTTCTCTTTGATCAATTTCGGCAGTTCCGATTCCAGTACAATGGGAATACCCTCCGGGTATAGTTCTTCTCCGGCGAGCACAGCAGGATAAGCCCTGCCATCAATATACGGAATTTGCGCTGCCGTGAAGGCAACTACGTTGTAATCGGGATTTCCCCTGAAAAAAGTGTTGAAGTTGTGAAAGTCTCGTCCTGCAGCTCCAATAATAACTACGTTTCTTTTCATAATGATTAGTTTTAAAATACAAGATTAGATGAATATTAACTGCAACAAAGGTAATGATTTTTCTGAAAGCACGTGTCATATCGTTTATTTTTATCAGGAAATAAATATTATTTCCGTACGTAAACTTACATTTTGTTAGCGAATAAACAGCCGTGTATGAAGTACATCGCAAAATCGCTCCGTGGCTTCAACTTCAAAAATGAGAGGAAACCCCGGCAACATGCTTTATGCAACGGTATATTTTTTGTACATTTGTGCAAAATCTAACCTTCTTTATTATGACCGAAAATAAGAAAACCACGCTGAACGTAAGATCAGAAACGGGCAAGCTGGAAGCTGTTTTGTTGCATTATCCCGGGCCCGAAGTGGAAAATATGACTCCCAAACATGCGCAGCGGGCACTTTACAGCGATATTCTGAACCTGTCCATTGCCCGCAGGGAATACGATCAGTTGCAAGGTGTACTGCAAAAAACAGCCGACGTTTTTGAAGTGAAAGATTTATTGGAAAAAACGTTGGAAAGAGGCGACTTGAAAGAATCGCTGATGCGGAAAATCTGCGAAATGGAAGACGCGCAGGATTATTTCGATTACCTGATGGGGCTTCCGGCCAGGCAGCTTGCCAAGGCATTGTTGGAAGGAGTGCCCATGCAGGTGAAAACGCTTACCGATTACCTGAAAGAAGAGTATTATGCGTTGCAGCCGCTTTACAATTTTTATTTCACGCGCGACGCTTCGGTTACCATAGGCAAAAATGCCCTTGTTTGCAAAATGGCGAATACCGTCAGGTTGAGGGAATCGCTCATCATGGACGCGATCTTCAGGAGCGGGTTATTCTTTGAGGCAAATGACGTGCTGAACATGTACGATATATCGAACAACGATGCTTCGGTAAAAATAGAAGGCGGCGATGTGCTTGTTGTCAGGGATGATATTCTGCTCATCGGGAACGGTGCGAGGACCAGTGCACAAGCTATTGATCTGCTGTTGCATCAGCTTTGCAGCACGGCACCCTGCAAAAAACACATCATTGTGCAGCAATTGCCCGAATCGCCCGAATCGTTTATCCATCTGGATATGGTTTTTACGTTACTCGACACGAATGCCGCCATGGTTTACAAACCGCTGATCCTGAACAACAATCCGTATCAAACCGTGCACATTGAGATTGAAAACGGGGAGGTGCGCAAAATTTCGACGTTCAACAACATCCTCACGGCGCTCAAAAAGCTGGGAATGGATGTGGAACCGATTATTTGCGGCGGCAAAGCCGATGAATGGGATCAGGAGCGGGAGCAGTGGCACAGCGGCGCCAATTTTCTGGCGATTGCGCCGGGCAAAGTGTTGTCTTACGCCCGCAACGTGCATACGCTGGATGAACTGAATAAAAACGGTTTTTCGGTTGTTCCCGCCCGCGATGTGATTAGTGGAAAATACGATTTGAATTCGCCGGGCCGGTGCGTGATCACCATTGACGGTTCGGAACTTCCGCGCGGCGGCGGCGGGCCAAGGTGCATGACAATGCCGTTGAGACGGCAATAACGGTGTAAACAAATGCGAATTGGAATTCGCATCACCCAATCATAAAATATTTTTTATTTCCTCCAGCGATTTCACCGTATAGGTAGGTTCAAAACCTACCGGTTTTTCCTCTTTGGGGTTAAACCAGATTTGCGCGATACGGCTATTGTGCGCCCCCACGATGTCGGCATCCCAACTATCGCCGATAATCAGCGTTTGGTCGCGGCGCGAATTGGTGTTCTTCAACGCAAAAGTGAACATATCCGGGTGCGGTTTGTTGATTCCGGCATCTTCCGAAAGGATAATTTTATCGAAATACGGCCTGAGGCCGGAGTTTTCGATTTTCTTGTATTGCACCTCCCGAAATCCGTTGGAAAGAATGTGCATGCGGTATTTTGGTTTCAGGTATTCCAGTAAATCCATGGTGCCTTCGATCAGGCGGGTTTTTCGTGTGGTACGCTCCAGAAAATCGTCGCTCAGGTTTTTGGCATACACCGGATCGTCTATCCCAAATTCCCGCACGGGAAACAAAAAACGCTCCACGATCAGCTCGTCTTTCTGAATTTTTCCTTCGCGATACAAGCCCCACAGATAGTGGTTACTGGGCATGTACACGTTGTAATAATCATCGAAGGTGGCGTAAAATTCGGCATAACCGTAATCGCGGTAAATTTCTTCGAGGCATTCTTTACCGTTTTGATGAATGTCCCAAAGGGTATCGTCGAGATCAATAAAGAGATTTTTGTTAAGCAAAATAATTAATATTCAGAAGTTTGAATACGCTAAATTTCTATTCCGGTTGTTTTTACAATATGAATGAGAGGAGAGTCGTCGTTTGAATAAAATTTACTCTTAGGAACAATAAAAGGTTCTATTCTTGAATTGACTTTTCGGGTTAAACTCCAAATTTTTCCGGTCAAAAAATCATTTCCGGCTTCCTCCGTAATAATCATTACGTCTATATCGCTTTCTTCGGTTTTTTTGTCCGTAAGTTGACTACCATACACAAATGCTTTATCAATGCCTATTCCTTCGGATTTCAAAAGAAAAATGTATCTTCTTACCGATTCTATAATTCCTCTTTCAACCATATAAACAATTGTTTTGTAAGTTTAAGATAACTTTTGGCATTTTCTACAGACGGCACAGCTGGTTCGTAATCAGGATATCTACCTTCCAACTGATATTTCATCAATATTCCTAAAAAAACAAATTCATCTTCCGAGAAGTTTAATTTGACCTGTTCATTCAATAAAAACAAATTGTGGGTTTTTGGTGCAAATTGTCCTGTTTTTTTCACAAAATGTGCTTTAATGGCTTTTTCGATTGTAAGATGGCAGAAGAAAAGACTATGAAGAACTCGGTTTTTCGACATCAATAGTTCAGCCGTAACCATATCTTCACTGGCAGTTTTAATCCAATATTCTATTTGTCGCTGGATATTTAACATTTTCAATTCTTTTCTCCTTATTAAAGAAAAGAGTTACGGAATATGAACAATTATTCTAACATTTTAGTTCACAATCCGTAACTCGTTACTCAAAACCCCGCTGCATCCTCTAATACACTTCGATGATCAGATACTTCGTCAAACTCCAAAAACGTTGCGTATCCGTGATCTGGAAGGTGAGGTTCCCGTCGGCGCCTTTCACCAAATCGTATGTCCCTTCGGGATGGGTTGACCATATCTTGGCTTTTGGCGCGTAAAGCGGTATTTCCGTTACGTCGCGAATATCAATTTTAAGGAAGTAATCCTTGTTGAAGGTGTCTTGCATCACCTTGGTGGATTTGAGGAAGCCGCCCGATAAAATTTTCTGTTCTTTCAACTCGCTTGCCGTTCCAAAAACATAATATGCCGTATGCAACGATTTGTCCTGCTGTTGGATGGTTTCGGCCTGCGATTGCGTTTCGGTAGCCAGAGAAGTAACATCGCTCGACAGTTTGGTAATGGTTGCATCTTTTTGTGCAAGCTGATTTTGGAGTTCGGTAATGCGGGTAGCGCTCTCCTGCATTTCCTTGTTTAATCTGTCAATTGTATTTTTCAATGAGGCAACCTGTTTATTGCTGCCTGCATATTTTTTATTCAATTCGGCAAGTTGAGCTTTGTTTTTCTTCAGAATTTCGTTGATCATCTGAAAATTATCGTTCACACGCGCTTTGGTGTCTTTGCTCATTTCGCCGCTTTGCGATGATTGCGTGGAAATATACTTTTCTGCTTCTCTGATCTTGTCGAAATTTGCTTCAACATCACTAATCACCGACATCATTTCCGAAACCTCGGCATCGGCTGCCGACGATTGTTGCAGAAGGGAATCTCTCTGCGCTTGCAGCTCTTTATATTCTTTCGATTCCTTCACATTGTTGCACGAGAAAATTAATCCCATGCCAAGAAATAAAATCAAGATTTTTTTCATAACTTTTACTTTTTTATTTGTATTAAACAAATTTATTTTCAATTGGTTTGTTTGGCACAACGCCAAAAATTCATTTATCTTTTCCGTTAACCACGATAACGAACTCGCCTTTGGGTTCGTTGGTGGTAAAATGCGCGATCAATTCAGTTAATGTTCCTCTTATCGTTTCTTCGTATATTTTCGATATTTCGCGCGAAACCGAAGCATATCGTTCTTCGCCGAAATATTCCGCGAATTGGGTCAATGTTTTCAACACACGATACGGCGATTCGTAAAAGATCATCGTACGGGTTTCTTCGGCCAGTTCCTGCAAACGGGTCTGACGGCCTTTTTTTTGCGGGAGAAACCCTTCGAAACAAAAACGGTCGTTGGGAATCCCCGACATCACCAGCGCCGGAACAAATGCCGTGGCGCCCGGCAGGCATTCCACGCCAACGCCCTCTTTCACGCATTCGCGTACGATTAAAAAGCCCGGATCGGAGATCGCCGGCGTTCCGGCATCGGAAATCAGGGCAATGTTTTCGCCGCTTTTTATGCGTTGAACAATGTTGCCGGCAGTTTTGTGTTCATTAAATTTGTGATGCGACTGCATTCGGGTGTCTATACCGAGGTGTTTCAGCAGAAATCCGCTGGTGCGGGTATCTTCGGCAAGGATCAAGTCGCATGTTTTCAACACATTGATCGCTCTCAATGTGATATCTTCCATATTCCCTATCGGCGTGGGAACCACGAATAATTTTCCCATATCGTTCTCCGGAAACAACGGAACTATTCAAATCCTTTTTGCAGCACGGCAAGAAACTCTTTCACCGTTTTGTCCTCGAAATTCCACGATGTGTGCTGCCGCAAATAATGCTCTACGTCGGGATAATTATCAAAGGCGTTGAGCTTTATCATCATGTTGTTCATCTCCAACCGATCGTTGTTGAACAATTCGCGCTGAAACAAAAAACGGTCGTTCAGGCTGATCCCTCTTTTCAAATCCAGAACCGCAGGTTCTTTTTGAATGGTATCGTTCAATGAAGTGATCACGGGAACTTCTTCCTGACTTTCCGTTTCATCCGGAACGATCGCTACGGGAGACTCAGCTACATCGGGCTTTTTATATTCGGGCAGAACGATGCCTTCGGCATATTTATTCCGCTGCACACCAGGCATTTCCTCCGGTTGCTCTTTCTTTTCTTCGGGAATTTCAACCGAGGGAACAACCGGTTCGGCCGGAAGCTCTTCTTCCACAACCGGTTGACCGGGAACAAGGGTTGCCGCCGCAACTGTGCTTGCCTTATTTTCGGCTTCCGATAAAAATTTCACCAGTTTTTCCATCTGGTTCTTCATTTCCTCGATCTGGAGATTTTCCAACTCGTGCAATGCGCGCATGATGTTTTCTGTTCTGTCAAAAGCCTCCCTGAAGAAGGAGAAAGGAACCGCATCGGTATCCTTCGACGCTGTCACTCTCTCTTCCAAGCGTTTAATGTTGTCCAGAAGATCGTTGATATATGCTTTTTTCTTTTCCAAATCGGTTGGTTTTTAGTTGTTCAGCGTTGTCTATTCTCCATTTTAACACAACAAAAGTAGTAATTATTTAGAAAGTGCGATAAAATCGGTGGGCAAATTCACAAGATATAACATTTCTGAACTTCTCGTAATAGATGTGTAGAGCCACCGGTAGAAGTTTTCGCCTAAATATGAGGTGTTTATATAGCCCAAATCCAGAAAAACATTTTTCCACTCGCCGCCCTGTGCCTTGTGGCAGGTTACGGCATAGCCGTATTTCACCAAAAGCGCATTAAAATAGGGGTTTTCCTTCATTTTTTTATAGCGGTTGCGCTTTTGCGGAATATCGGCATAATCTTCCATCACTGCGGAGAAAAGCGCATCGTTCTGCTCGCGTGTGAGCCCCGGCACTTCGGTGTGCAGCGCGTCCACGTTTATTTTGGCTTCAAACTCCACATCGTAATCTTTATGGCGAAGCCATACGTTGCAAAACCGAAAACCGTACATCTCTTCGTATCTGCGAATCCTCACGATCTCAACAAATTCGCCGTTGGCGAGGAAATCAATGTTTTCAAAATTGTCCGTCCAGTAGTAATTGTTTTTGGTGATCATCAACAGGTCGCCGTTCGAGAGTTCCTCTTCGCGATAGAGAATGGCATTCCGGATTCCGTTGTTATAGGCGTTTACGCGCTTGTTGGAGCGGGAAATAACGATGGTTTCCTCCACGCCGTCGCGTTGATATGCGCTCGATATTTCTTCGATCAGTTCGGTGCCGGTGATCCGTTTTACATCGGCGAACGTATCCACGTTTAATTTCGGATAATCCTGTGTTTGTCCCGATTTTAGCGCATTGCGCAGCATGGTTGCGTTGAAAAGCACGCCCGATTCTTCTTCCTGGCGCACAATTTCGGTGAGCGTGCTTTCCGATACCTCCAGGCCATAACTCTTGAGGGATTCAGGGTCCAAAGCCGGACTGCTCTCTTCCTTTACCGGAGGTAGCTGGGCTGTATCGCCCAGCAACAGCAACCGGCAACCTTCGCCGGAATAGACAAATTCGATCAGATCGTCCAGCAAACGGCCCGAGCCGAAAACTGCAAAATCGGCAGTCACGTTGCTGATCATAGACGCTTCATCTACAATAAACAAAGTATGTTTATGCAGGTTCTCCGCCAGAGAAAATTTCGAAATTCCTTCGGAAAACTTTTGTTGCCGATATATTTTCTTGTGAATGGTAAATGCCGGCTGGGCGGCGTAACCCGAAAAGACTTTCGCAGCTCTGCCCGTGGGCGCTAAAAGTACCGATTTTTGGTTGAAACCGTTCATGGTTTTCACCAGACTCCCGATCAGGGACGATTTGCCTGTTCCGGCATAACCTTTCAGCAGAAAAATACGGTTATTATCGGGTAAAAAAATGAACTCCGCAATTTTATCCAGAGCCCGTGCCTGATCATTTGTGAAAACGTGAGGGAAATTTGCATTGATTTTCTCGATAAAGAACCGATTTATCATTTTTTTTCGTAATTTTTCATGTAAAAGTAGTACATTTATTATTCTTTTTCTAAATTTGTAGTCAAAATCAGAAAATCAATAATCGAATAATATAAACTAAAAAAAGAAAAGTCCATGAAATTTGTAATGAGAGCGATTTTGATAATCGCAATTTTACTTTTAGGTTTCCTGAGCTGGAAAAGTATCCAAGGCCCTATTGAGTTCCAAAAGGAATCCGATAAAAGAGACAAGGCGGTAATCCAACGTCTTGTGGATATCCGCACGGCACAAGTTGCCTTCCGTGATAAATTTAAAAATTATACGGCAAGTTTTGATTCGTTGATCAACTTCATCAAGACTGGAAGAGTGGCAACATTAAGCCGGTACGGAGACCTTACCGAAGCACAGTTGGAGGCCGGAATGACGGAAGAAAAAGCAATGAGAATCATCCGTGGCGGAAACGAAAGCGCCATAAAGGCTGCGGGACTGTGGGACAGCGAAAACAACCGTCCTCAATTAATGCGTGACTCTATTTTCTCGCCGGCAATTGAGGTGCTTTATCCCAACCGTACGAACTTCAGCGCTGACTCGTTGAAATTTGTGCCATACGGCCATGGTGCAACGTTCCAGATGGCTACAGACACCCTTGCAACCGCTTCCGGTTACACGGTAAATGTTTTTGAAGCAAAAACACCTTACACAACTTATTTGAGCGATCTAAACAAGAAACTTTTAGGTCAACGGATTCAGGAAGTACTCGACAGGCCGGGTGAAAACAACTACCCGGGAATGAAAGTAGGCTCACTCACCAGCGCTAACAACAACGCCGGTAACTGGGAATAAACACTTTCAACAACCAACCCTGTTTATGTTTTTACCGGAAAATATCGATTTCGCTTTTTCTGAAAAATACATATTATCCATCCGGCTTCTGCCGGATGGATTTTCTTTTTCTGTGCACCAGCCGGATGACCCGTCCGTCTTTTATTATAAAAAAGCTGCTTTCGGCAATAAAATGTCTTATGTCGAAAATATAAAAAAACTCATTTTCGATTTCAGCTTTTTCACACAAACCTTCCGGGAAACGCGCGTGATCGCCGTTTCGCAGAAATACACGCTTGTGCCCGAATATTTTTTCGATAAGTCCCGTGCCGAAAGTCTGTTCAATTTTAACGTTCAGGACGGTAACGGGTTGGTATTGCATCAACAGGTACCTGAAATTGAGGGAAATGTTGTTTTTGATATGGATACGGAGGTGCATTCGTTTCTGTCGCGCAACCTTTGGAATCCGGTTTTTTTGCATCACATCCAATCCCTGCTCTCGTATTTCGCAACACATCATGCCGGTTTTGGGGGAAAACGGTGCTACGTTGATTTTCGCGATAAGTTTATTGATGTGTGCTGTTTACAAAGCAACACGCTGCTATCCGCGAATACATTTGCCGTAACCGACCGGTTGGATGCTTTGTATTTCATCACCGGCGTGTGGGAAAAACTTCCGTTGCAGCAAACATCGGATCGGTTGTATTTAACCGGAAATGTTAATGCGCAAAAAGAAGCCGTTGATACCCTCAAAAAACTGATCCGTTACGTAGAAATTCTTTCCTTTTCTCCGAAAACGGAGATTCCCGATGCAGAAAAACCAACTTTGCCAACCGGTTTATTGATACAACTATGCGAATAATCGGCGGAAAATACAAATCGCGGAGGATACAGGTGCCAACCAACTTAAAGGCAAGGCCGACAACCGATTTTGCCCGTGAAAGCCTGTTCAACATCCTCAACAACCGGATAGATTGGGAAGAAACTACCGCGCTCGATTTGTTTTCCGGCACCGGCAGCATCGCGTTTGAACTTATTTCGCGTGGATGCCCGTTCGTTACCAGTGTGGAGATGAACCAAAACCACCACAATTTTATCTGCAAAGCACAGGAAATACTCGGCGCGAAGGAATTATTCCCCATCAAAGCCGATGTGTTCAAGTACCTGCAATCGGTTCGGGAAAAATTCGACCTCATTTTTGCCGATCCGCCGTTCGATTTGCCCAACGGACACACCATCCCGTCTATTATCCTCGAAAAACAACTGCTCAAACCCGAAGGGATTTTCATCATGGAGCACTCCCGCGATCACAATTTCTCGCACCTTCCGCTCTTTAAAGAAGAACGGAAATACGGGAGTGTGCATTTTAGTTTTTTTGAGAATCAATAAAAACAGGGAGACGTAATCGCATTACGCAATCCTTGTCAAATTATTGATTCGGATACTTTCTTCCACAATAGCGTCAATCACGGCTACGGCGGTCATGTTCACGATATCGCGCACGGGCGTGTCCACGTCAAGAATATGCACCGGTTTGTTCAACCCCATCTGGATTGGACCAATTATATCCCCTACTCCGCTCTCCAGCAACAGCTTATACGCCGCATTTGCCGAACTTAAATTGGGGAAGATAAGCGTATTTACATCCTTACCTTTTAGTTTGGTAAACGGATACTTTTCGTCGCGCAGTTTCTTGTCCAGCGCGTAATTCACCTGCATTTCGCCGTCAACAACCATATCGGGACAGCGTTGTTGCAATATCTCCACGACCTTATGCACGCTTGCGGGACTACCCACAGCATCGGCACCAAAATTGGAGTACGACAGCATGGCAATGGCCGGATCGTGGGCGAAAAACTTAACGGTGGCGTTCGCCAAGCGGGCAATATCCACGAGCGTTTCGGTGGAAGGATGCCGGTTGAACAACGTATCGGCAAGGAACAACACGCCCTTTTTTGTGTTCACGATGTGCATGGCGGCGATATGATTCAACCCGTCGCGAATGCCGATCACCTCTTTCGCTATATCAATCGTATTCAAATATTTACTGAAAACGCCCGTGATCATGGCATCGGCTTCGCCGGTTTCCACCATCATCATGCCGAAATAGTTGCGTTCGAACATTTTTTCGGCGGCCTCATCGAATGTCATCCCCTGACGACTTCGCTTTTCGGTGAGAATTCCGGCGTAACGTAAACGGCGTTTTTCCTCACGGTCGTGACGCAGGTTCACGATTTCAATACCCGAAATATCGATCTGATTTTCGGCAGCCACAT
>JAQVEB010000350.1 GCA_028698105.1 Petrimonas sp.
TTAAACATTAAAAAATCAGGCTGAAGTTTATCAGCATGTAGCTGTAAGCTTCACAATCAACATTAAAATAAATATACAACAAGCCAATAGCGATGAGCTAACGGCCAAAAGCTAAATAATATGGGATTATTTTCATTTACGCAAGAATTGGCAATGGACCTGGGTACGGCCAATTCCATCATTGTGAACAATGCCGGAAAAATTTTATTGGACGAACCTTCCATAGTAGCTCTCGACCGCAAGACCGACAAAATGATCGCGCTGGGAGAAAAAGCACGGCAGATGCACGGAAAAACACACGAAAACATTCGCACGGTAAGGCCGCTCCGCGATGGTGTGATTGCCGATTTTAACGCTGCCGAACAAATGATCCGCGGCATGATAAAAATGGCAAACAAAAACAAAGGCGGCGGATTGTTTTCGCCTTCGTTGCGCATTGTAATCTGTATCCCTTCGGGAAGTACGGAAGTCGAAATACGCGCCGTGCGCGACTCTGCCGAGCATGCCGGCGGCCGCGACGTTTATATGATATTCGAACCCATGGCCGCTGCCCTGGGTATCGGGCTGGATGTGGAAGCGCCGGAAGGAAACATGATCGTGGACATAGGCGGTGGAACAACCGAAATTGCAGTGATCTCCCTTGGCGGTATCGTTTCCAACAAATCAATAAAAATTGCCGGTGACGACCTCACCGAAGACATTATGGATTATATGGGACGCCAGCACAACATGAAAGTGGGCGAACGCACGGCAGAACTCATTAAAATAAACGTAGGCTCCGTGCTTACGGAATTGCAGGATCCGCCGGAAGATTTTATCGTTCACGGGCCAAACCGCATGACGTCGCTGCCCATGGATGTGCCTGTTTCGTATCAGGAAATCGCGCACTGCCTCGAAAAATCCATTTCCAAAATGGATTCGGCCGTGTTGAGCGCCCTGGAGCAAACGCCGCCCGAATTGTACGCCGATATTGTGCGCAACGGCATTTACCTGACCGGTGGAGGAGCTTTGCTTCGCGGCCTGGACAAACGGTTGACCGATAAGATCGGCATTCCGTTCAAAGTGGTTGACGATCCGCTCCACGTAGTGGCAAAAGGAACCGGAATAGCGTTGAGAAATATTGATAAATTTAACTTTCTGATGAGATAAAATCAGCCGTTGGTTGTTGGCTTCTGGCTTTTGGCTAAGGGCTGACAGCCGATTGCCAAAAGCCGATAATGCGGAATCTTTTTAATTTTATCATACGCAATAGTTCGTGGTTGTTGGCTATCTTGTTGATAGCCTTCAGCTTTTATCTTGTGTTTACACAAAATGCCTATCAGCGGAGTGTTTATTTGTCTTCGGCAAACCGTGTTTCCGGCGAGTTGTACAGCCTGTCGAATAAAGCGATCTCGATTGTGCACATGCAAAAGAACAACGAAAATTTGCTGGCACAGAATGCCAAACTCCAAAACGAGTTGCAGGCATTGAGAAGTTACGTAGGCGGCCTCAGCCTCGACACGCTAAAGACTGATGCCTTTGAAAGCGACTCCCTAAAACCTTCGCAATTCGAGTTTATTCCTGCCAATGTAACGAACATGAGTTTCTCCGGAGCCAATAATTTTATCACGCTCGATAAGGGAACACTGGACGGGGTGAAAGCGGATATGGGCGTAATATCGCAAACAGGGGTGGTTGGCGTGGTTTTCAATACATCAGACCATTTTTCGGTGGTTATCCCCATCGTTAATCCAAAATTCCGCCTCAGCGCGAAAATAAAGAATTCCGATAACTCGGGTTCCCTCGGATGGAACGGCAAAGACCTGCATGTAGCTCAATTGGAAGAACTGCCGCGGCACGAGAAATTCAACAAAGGCGATACGGTTCTCACCAGCTTTTCACGCATTTTCCCTAAAGACCTCATTATCGGTTTTGTGGAAGAACCCACGCGTTCGCGCGATGATAATTTCAGCACGTTCAATCTGCGTCTTGCAACCGATTTTTACAGTATTCAACAGGTACTCGTAATCAACGATAAATATCACGACGAGCAAAATGCGCTCGAAGAATCTGTAAATCAATGAAAATCTACATTTTATACGAAACGTTCCTGTTTATTGTTCTGGTGCTGCTTCAGGTGTTACTGTTCAATCAGATCAGCGTTTTTAGCGTTGCAACTCCCATTCTCTACATCTACTTTTTATTGAAACTGCCCATGGGACGCAATCTGTTTTACGTAATTATTTCGGGTTTTTTGCTGGGGCTGGTCATTGATATCTTTTTAAACACTCCCGGAATGAATGCCGCTGCGACAACCATTGTAGCCGCATTTCGGAAGCCGCTGATGAACGTTTTTTTCGCGCGGGAAGAATATGAAGACTTTGTTCCGAGCGTTTACACCGGTATCGGCGCTTTCATCCGGTTTACCATAACAATGGTTCTGTTTCACCAGATATTGCTTTTTTTCATTGAATCGTTCACGTTCTTTAATTTATACAGCACGCTTATCCGTATCGGGGCTTCATCGGTACTCACCATTGTGCTGATCGTTGCTTTAGACAGTATAATGCACAAAAAAACAAGTGGAATACAGTAACAACAGCAATCCGTTCGCCAAACGAAAATACGTTATAGCGCTTATCGCCGTAGCGGTGATTGTTATATACGTATCCCAACTGTTTAATTTGCAGATTCTTAGCCCGAAATATCGTGAATATGCCGATAGCAACGCATTTCTTCGGAAAACGCTTATCCCTGCCCGGGGATCAATTTACGACCGGAAAGGACGGCTTGTTGTTTATAACCAACCTACGTATGACGTAATGATGGTCGTGCGCGAAATGGGCGATTTTGATACGCTGGATTTATGCCACACCCTGAACATTGACAAAGAAACCTTTCTGAAATTGGAGGACGAGATGAAAGACCGCAACAAAAACCCGGGCTATTCGTCTTATACCCCCCAGGTATTTATGTCGCAGCTTGAGATCGGAAGAG
>JAQVEB010000351.1 GCA_028698105.1 Petrimonas sp.
AAGATGGAAAAAGAACTCGAGAAACTACATCTTCAACTTGCTCAGCGAACCGATTACACATCGGAAGCATATCAACATATCATTCAACGTTCAGCCGATTTACAAGAACTGTTGCTGATATCGGGCCTCCACAATTTTGAAGCCGAAATAGAAAAAACGCTTACAGGATTAGGATTTTCGCGAGAAGACTTCGATCGGCCCACTAAAGAATTCAGTGGGGGATGGCGTATGCGCATCGAGCTGGCCAAAATACTGTTACAATCGCCGGATGTGTTGTTATTGGACGAACCCACCAATCATCTCGATATCGAATCCATCCAATGGTTGGAAAACTTCCTCACAACACACGCCAATGCAGTAATATTGGTATCGCATGACCGCGCTTTTCTCGATGCGGTTACTAACCGGACACTTTCAATTGTGTGCGGAAAAATTTACGATTACAAGGTGAGTTATTCCCAATACGCAGAACTCCACGCAAAACGGCGCGAACAACAACTTCGTGCCTACGAAAATCAACAAAAACAAATTCAGAAAACCGAAGAATTTATCGAACGTTTCCGCTACAAGCCCACCAAATCCAACCAAGTACAATCGCGCATCAAACAACTTGAAAAAATCGACATCATCGAAATAGACGAAGTAGATAATTCTCATCTGAATTTGAAATTCCCTCCCGCTCCCCGTTCAGGGTCTTTTCCGCTAACCATAGAAAATGTAACTAAAAGTTATGGCGAACATGTGGTGTTTGCTGATGTAAACATGACTATTCATCGGGGCGACAAAGTGGCTTTCGTAGGCAAAAACGGAGCAGGAAAATCGACCCTCGTTAAGTGTATTATGAACGAAATCGATTATCACGGCAATCTTAAATTGGGTCACACTGTAAAAATCGGCTATTTTGCTCAGAATCAGGCACAGTTGCTCAATGAGAATCTGACGGTATTCGAAACCATCGATCAAGTTGCCACAGGCGATATTCGCACCAAGATACGCGATATTCTGGGTGCATTTATGTTCGGCGGCGAAGCATCGGATAAAAAAGTAAAGACCCTTTCAGGGGGTGAACGCAGCCGGCTGGCAATGATTCGTCTGCTGCTCGAACCTGTGAATCTCCTTATTCTTGACGAACCAACAAACCACCTGGATATGGCATCGAAAGATGTACTAAAAAAAGCCATTTCGGAATTCGACGGCACTGCCATCATCGTTTCACACGACCGGGATTTTCTCAATGGATTGATTACGAAAGTTTATGAATTCGGAGAAAAAAAAGTTACCGAGCATCTGGGAGGCATTTATGATTTTCTGGCAAAAAAGAAACTCGACAATCTGCAACAACTAGAAACGTCTCTCAGCACTTCACCCGTAAGAACAGAAGACAAAACAAATGACCGAAAACGAGAAAATAAGCTTTCGTATCAAGAACAAAAAGAACGGAACAGACGAATCCGAAAACTCGAAAAAGAACTTCAAGAAACAGAAGACAAAATCACTTCAATGGAAGAAAAACTATCTTCTATCGAAACCGAACTAATCACGCCGGAAGGAGCATCCAATGCTACATTAGTCCAATCGTATATCGATCTGAAAAATAAAATTACCGCATCAATGAACATTTGGGAACGTTTGGCGTTGGAAATTGAAAAGCTGCAAAATAACCAATAAATGAAACTCAGTAAATTTATACTGAAACTGTTCGGATGGCAAGTAGTAAATGTGCAGCCGGATATTCCCAAATGTGTAATAGCGCTTGCGCCACATACCAGTAATTGGGATTTTGTAATAGGGAAACTGGCTTACAGTGCAATGGGGAGAAAGGCAAAATTTCTGATTAAAAAAGAATG
Source organism: Petrimonas sp. (assembly GCA_028698105.1). GTDB lineage: Bacteria > Bacteroidota > Bacteroidia > Bacteroidales > Dysgonomonadaceae > JAQVEB01. Next base: position 1,848 of record JAQVEB010000351.1, read on the forward strand.
GTTCTTTTTTCCTTTTAATTTCTTTTTCAAAAGCGTAGGGGGAATTCCGGTTGAAAGAAATAAAAGCAATGCGCTTACCGATAAATTAGCCGAAGAATTCAACAAACACGAGCAATTTCAGCTGGCAGTAACCCCCGAAGGTACAAGAAAGCCGGTTAAAGAATGGAGAAAAGGCGATTATTACATTGCACTAAAAGCAAATGTTCCTATTGTTTTAGTAGGACTCGACTATGCCAAGAAACAAGTTATCTTTCTCGACACATTTTACCCCACAGGCGATTACGATAAAGATATAGAAAAAATAAAAGCCCACTACAAGGGTATTACCGGAAAACATCCCGAAAACTTTTTACTCTGATCAGCTCTCATCAAACTCTTTAAAATCGAAAGACAATTGAATGGGTGTCTCTTCTTGTGATGCTTCTGTGTCGGGATTTCGAAGTGAAAGTCCCAGTAAACGAATTTTTCTTTCCGGAATATCATCAACGGATAAAAGCAATTCTTTTCCCAATTCAAAAATCTGAGTCCGGGTTTTGATAAGATAATCCACCGTTCTACTGCGTGTGATGAGCGTAAAATCGGCATACTTTATTTTCAGTGTAAGCGTTTTAGCAAAGAATTTGCGTTTCTCCACTCTTCTGTAAAGTTCTTGCGAAATTTCATCCAAAGCCCGCAACACATCTACCATTTCATAGATATCTTCAGGAAAGGTCTCTTCGGTTCCCAATGATTTGCGGATATGTTCCGATTCAACTTCACGATCATCGATTCCGCGCGCAAACCAATAATAAGCACTTCCAACTTTTCCGAAATGTTTCACAAGATCTGCTTCTGTCCATTGTTTCAAATCATAGCCGGTTTTTATGCCCAATTCGTTCATGCGGGCAGCCGTTACTTTACCTACACCAAAAAAACGCTTCACAGGCAAACGTTCAACAAAAGCTTCGCCCTTTTCCGGAGGTATCACAAACAAACCGTTGGGTTTACGATAATCGGAAGCTATTTTTGCCAAAAATTTATTGTACGATACACCGGCAGAAGCCGTTAAACGCGTACGATTATATATTTTTTGTTTGATTTCCTTTGCTATCACTGTTGCCGAACGAAGCCCTTTTTTATTGACA
>JAQVEB010000352.1 GCA_028698105.1 Petrimonas sp.
ATTGTTTGTGATGGTTATTTGCAAAACTAATAAAGTTTTTAGACTATGTTCTTTTTTTACAGGTACAGACACACTTTTTGGAACAGTATCATTTTACACGAAACATACAACTTTTTTAATGGTTAGTTTGATTTTGGTATCCGGTTAAAGTCACTTCCCAGTCACTTGCAACAGGACAACACGGAAACTGGTGACCCCTCAACCATGACCCAACGATAGAATATTTTATGGGCTTATTTAATTCGCAATTTACAATTACTTGATGCTCGTTAGGCAGAGAAACGATCCGATTAAATTTTTTTGTTGGAAAAATTATCCCTAGCCCAATCCATCCGATCTCTGGTTCTTGGAAGCCCCAAGAGCCCATGACGCCATTTGTTTCATCGTAGAAGAATTCCTCTTCGTTTAACTTTGTTAATCCGATACCCAGTTCAATCTTATCATTGGAGCCTCCTCCTTCAACAACTACCTCTATCGGCGAATCGGATCTTCCCGCTATTGCTTCCGGCCTGATTTTTACAACATAAGGACTTGCTTCATTTCCCACGTTCTCGACTGTAAATTCAAGAACAACTTTATCGTTGCTTTCGTGTAACTTTTTACCCGAAAATTCTAGTCTATCCCCTTTTGGAGCAGTACTTCTAAGTGGAAAAGCTATCCCGTTTATATACAGTGTTAATCCTCCTATACCACTTGATTTACCCACGTGAAGGATATCCATGCCCCATTTATTTTGATCGAAGTGATAACTCTTTCCTTCATGTATACGGGGATAAATAAGTGTATCTACCCTTTTCCCAAACAAATCGAAATGTCCATCGTAAAAACGGAAGGCGGCTTGTTCAGATTCCCATCCCCAGTTAGGTGGGAACCAGTCGTCTCTCCAGGCAGTCTTAGGTTTATCTTCTTCCTCGCGGAGTTGCTGAATCCAATGATCAAATTTAACAGCAGTTTTTCCTGTTCTATATTGTTTATTTATCAAGCGCGTCATTTTTCGTGTATCTCCCTTTCCTCTCGCGAGATCAAATCTTTTCCAGAAATTTGAATTTTTTGGATCACTATTTTTAAGGGCATAAATGGCTCGGTCTTGCACCAACGTGAGATAGTATAAAATAGATTCGTCACTTTTTAACAATCGTTCCGCAAGATCGTCTGAATAACCTCCGCCCGTAAATTTATTTTCAATAAACAACCATATAGAATCTTCATAGGCTATATTTCTCTTTCCCAAAGCCGAGAACAATGCTTGGGTCAAATTATACTTTTTTTCGGGCTCGTCACGCAACACGGGAGCTCGTTTTTCATTTAGGTCATAAAAGTTCCACTTGATATCCTGTACGCCCTTAACATACAAATCATACCAGTCATCGGTCTTCTGATCTCCATCAAGGTCAATTTCCAAACGATCGACCACTCCATCATTGTCAGTATCTAACCATCTATAAAACATATCGGTTTGTAGATCTCCGTTGTAATCAACATTAATCCATGTTCGATCGCTCCCTTTTATATGAATTCTGTGATCAGCGGGATGAAAATAGAACTCATTTGCCCCGGATGGTTCCAATACTAACTCGTAACGTTTATTATAAGGCCCGCAATCGGGGCCACCAACCTGCGGCATGTAATACCCCGGGTCTTTAACACCCGCCGAAATAATTCCTTCCCATCGTTCAATTTTATCACCGGGTCTGTCCCATGCTGTATTCAAGTCATTCTCATCCCACGTCATTAAAACGCGTGCCCAGTTTATGGATTTTAAACTCTCCCTCGCGGTTGATCTTTTCACCACCTGTCCTGTTGGGAACCCTCTCAATTCAAAAGATTCAGTTTGATCTTTTCCCAATCTTAAAGAGAAGTCACTTTCTCGATCCTTCTCTTCGTCCCAACCAGGAGCACAAGCCGTAATTCCAACATCGTAATTTCGCAACTCTCCCTCAACAGGATTCACGTTAAAGCTCCACCTCAAGAAACGCATAATATCGCCTTCACCTTCAATACGAACAACTTCTTCTGTGATGCCATCATTGTCGGAATCGTAAAACAGAAAAGGATTTTCCCAAAAGGGCACCCATTCCTTTGTAGCCTGATCAAAATACATTGAAATTAGACTCTCGTCGCCACCAAAGTGGGTATGATCTTGACAGGGAATTTGATAGTAAATATAATCAACATCGTATCCAAGGAGATTATCATCCCCATCATCAATAAACCACCAAACCCTAAGGCCATTCTTTTGATCCACGAAATACATCCCCATGTGGTCAACGTCGCCATCACCGTCTGTATCCTCGTATCCGATCACCGCATCTACCAAACCATCAGCATTCCAATCGGCTACCCAAAGATCACCGTGCTTGTCGGGTTCTTTGCCATATTCGAGGTTATTATTCTCGTCAATCACCCTCACAAGGATTGGGCGATTACGATCGTTATGCCGTGGATCGGTATCAATAAACCAAACCTCATCTGGCATTCCATCGTTATCAGTATCCATGTAATGGCGTTTTCCGGGTTTATCATTTTTCACCTTTTCAACCATCGAGGGGTCGAGAACAACTGCATCACCGAACACAGATTCAAAGGCCTTTTGCTTCATTTCCGCGAACGATCCTTGCGCGTTCATATTGCAGGTCATCAACCATATAAAGAGGATGACAAGGGATTTAAAAGGAGTAGGAATAGATTTCATATTATATTAACATTTTAAACAATAGAGATTTACACGTCCATTTTATCAAAATAATTTATTTTGCAAATTGAAGCCCTTCAATTTTATTCCAATCACCACGTGTAAAATCGGGAATTTTTACAGGCATGCCTCCCTTTTTTGCCGATAAATTGCATAATTCAACAAGACAAGACCACTCTGCTGCATCGTACACATCCTGATCAAGTGGTAAACCATTTTTCAGGCAGTAAATCAATCTGTAATCCATAATAAAGTCCATTCCTCCGTGTCCGCCT
>JAQVEB010000353.1 GCA_028698105.1 Petrimonas sp.
CAAACTGACACCCGAAAACTCAAGAATATACTCCACCCTGCCGGAGAAAGTGGCAAAACAACTCGCGCTGGATCGCGACCCGCACGGCAACGTACAGGTTTCCATGATCCAAACCGAAGAATTGCTGGCGCAAATGGTTGCCCACAGGCTTGAGGAATGGGCGGAACAGGGCAAGTACAAAGGGAAATTCGCTACCATCACCCATTTCTTCGGATACGAAGGCCGCTGCGCGGCGCCGTCGAACTACGACGCCGATTACTGCTATTCGCTGGGTTACACCGCTTCCATGCTGGTTGCAGCGAATAAAACCGGCTACATGGCCTCTGTGCGCAACACTACGGCTCCTGCAAGCGAATGGATCGCCGGCGGAATTCCCATCACCATGATGATGAATATGGAACGCCGCCACGGCGCCATGAAACCGGTTATCCAAAAAGCATTGGTTGAATTGGATGATGCACCTTTCAAATACTTCGCAAGTCAACGCGAAAAATGGGCTATTGAAACGGACTACGTTTATCCCGGCCCAATCCAGTATTTCGGGCCTACGGAAGTATGCGACGAACCCAGCAAGACACTTAAGCTGGAACAAAAAGGAATTTTGTAATCCGGATTACCGGAATAAAATGCATAAAAAAACGCGCTGAAAAGCGCGTTTTTTGTATTTATATCATCCCGTTTATTTAGAAGAAACGGTAGCGATTGTCTTTCACGTTAAGTTTTCTTTTCAACACTTCCATTGACTGCATTTGCAGGCGGTAGGCCGAATTATTTTGTATCGCTTTTTTCGTCAAGGCAGCGTCATACATTTCTGTACCTTCGGTACGATTTTCCACCGAAACCACAAACACGCCCATATTTCCTTTCACAGGGCCCATAACTTTATTAAGCGGAGCGTATGCGGCAAAAGCGTTTAATGTGGGCTCAAAGCCTAATCCGGTAATGTTTTGCGTGGTGAAGTTCACGAATTTCACCGTATCTATCTGCGCGTTCATTGCCGATGCGTATTCATCCAATGTACCGATGTTTTTTGCTTTCAGATCGGCGATGACTTTTTCGGCTTTCTTGTCGCGCAACAGCTGGCTCTTAATTCCTGCCGATACTTCAGACAGGGGGGCCGTTGCGCTGTGTACCACGTCGTCAACCCGGGCCACAATACGTAAGTTGGATAAATCGAACTTCTTAACGGCGCCGACCTTTTTTTCGTTTAACGCCCAGTTGATCACCTGGCGCGAACCGGGAATCTGCCCAAGCGTGAAATCGTTGGCTGTGGCCGTGTAATTGGGTATTACGGCATATCCTTTTTCCGATGCCAGTTCGGTGAATTTTTTGCTCACATCGGGCGTTGACACGAACTGATTTAATTCGTTGTCGGCGTTATTGGATGTTTTTTCGCTCACAACCACAGGCATGTTAATTACGGCCAGTTTATATTTGTTTACCGGCTGCGTTCTTTCTTCAACCTGCATAATGATCTGTTGGCCGGGAACCGAGATTTTCTTCAACGAACCTACCGGTGTTGCAAATGCCGCCTGCACCACCTCTTTTCCGGCGGAAGCCAGATCAATTTCCCTTACCCAACCGGCATCACCGCCGTTGGATTGCGGATTGAGTGTGTTTGCCACATCGGCAAATGATTTTCCGCTTTGAATTTCGTTATAAACACTGTCAACGAAATGCGTTACAACCGAGTCCTGTCCCAGAGCGCTCGCATCGGGAACCACAATCATACGCAGATGAACGGAATCCGGAGCTACTGTTTTATCCATCAGTTTATATATCTGATACGAATCGCCTTCGCGAACCGGCCCATACATATCGGAAATCGCAGCTGTGGAGGCGAATGAAAGTTGACTTGGACTCAGTGCGTGGGCCGAAACGAACACATCGCGATACGGCGCATCGGAATAATCGGCTACGATGGTAGCCGGATTTGTTGCAGTCGCAAGTTTCGCAGCGGCGTCCTTAGCCTGTGTTTCCACTTCGGCAAAGTCCTCATCGCTGGGTGTAATATCGCGGGTGAAGTAGGTGATCTTAGCGATGGGTTCCATTAACCGGAAATTATCTTTGTGTTTGTTGTAGTAATCGCTGATCTCATCGTTACTTACCGACACGAGCGAGTCGGAAATCGAAAAATAATTCTGCACGACATATTTCATATCGGCATTTTTCTGCGACAGGTCGAACATGGTTTTGGCCTCCACATCGTTCACCATAACCGCACCCGATAATAACGCGCCGTATTTTTCTTCCAGACGTTGATATTTGATCATGTTTTCGATAAACAACCACATGGATTTGTACTGTTCCACAATCGCTCTTTCCTCCGGTTGAAGCGTTTCAGCCGGTTTATTGATGGTGCTCAGGAAGTTCATCAGCGCGTTGCTGTCGTAAATACCGGTTTGGGGATTCACGAAAAAGGGAAGTTGTTGCAGCAAGGGAGAAACATTTTCGCCTTTCACAAGGTCGTTCATTTCTTCTTTCGTAACCACCAGACCGAGTTTTTTTGCCTGGTTGTCGAGCACGCGTTCGCGCACCATTTGCTGATAAACCAACTCGCGGATTTGCGATGTAGCGTTTTCGTCCAACGAATTTTCGCCACTGATCATTTTTTGGAAGTTTTCCCATTCGGTTACCCTGTCAAAGTATGCTTTTGTGGGAATAACCTCACCGTTTACTTCGAAAGCCCTGTCCTGCACTTTGCGGAAAAGGTTGCTTCCCGATGTTAATAAATCTCCCAGTATAAACGCCAACATAGCGATACCGATCACTACCACAAGAAACCCTGCTTTATTTCTAATATTCTGTAAAGTAGCCATTTATGCTAAACTATTTATAATAAATTTGATAGTTAAAAAATATTTCCTCTAAACAAGGTCACGAAGTTAGTAAAAATAAAATAGATAACATCTTTTTTTTAATGAAGAGTGCGGTTTTTTGTTTAAAACGAGAGGCA
>JAQVEB010000354.1 GCA_028698105.1 Petrimonas sp.
TCGGAGTGCTGCACGGTTGCAAAACGTTGCTCATGCAAACCGAAGACGGGCAAATCACCGAACCGTATTCCATTTCAGCCGGATTGGATTATCCCGGAATCGGGCCGATACACGCCAATCTGGCTTCCCAAAAGCGCGCGCAAGTGGTTGCGGTGAACGACGACGAAGCGCTCAAAGCCGCTTTTGAACTTACCAAAAAAGAAGGCATCATTCCCGCCCTGGAATCGGCGCACGCGCTTGCCGCGCTCGAAAAAATCGCCTTTAATCCTACGGATATCGTGGTGCTGACGCTTTCGGGACGAGGAGATAAAGATTTGGAAACTTACTTTGCACAGATTGACAAAGATTGAAGGATTTCGTGGAATCAATCTCTTTAAAGCTCATTCAATCTGACTCAATCTCTATAAAAAAACAAAAAATGAAATACAAATTCACAACAAACAGCCGAAAAATCATGGGCGACCTGCATACGCCCGTAAGCATTTATTTGAAAGTGCGCGACACGTTTCCGCAGTCGGCATTGCTGGAAAGTTCCGATTTTCACGCTACCGAAAACAGCATTTCGTACGTGGCGCTCAAGCCTATCGCAAGCGTTGAGGTCAATCGCGGTATCAGCATCATGCGTTTTCCTGACGGAAATGCAGCGGAAAGGCCGCTTTCGGAAGAATTCACTATTTCCGATGCGCTCAACGATTTCATCGGACAATTTCAGTTAACCGGCATCGAGGCGAAAAACTGCGGATTATTCGGTTATACCACGTTTAACTGCGTGAAATACACCGAAAACATTGCCATTCGCGAAAGCAAGGAAAATCGCAACGATGCGCCCGATATGCTCTATATTTTATACAAATATGTGTTGGTTTTCAATCATTTCACCGATGAAATTACGATGATCGAATTGCTCGCCGATGGGGAGGAGAGTCGGCTGGATTTGGTGCAATCGCTCGTGAATGTGCGAAATTTTGCGTCGTACGACTTTTTCCCCGAAGGCGACGAATTCAGCCCGATTACGGACGAAGAATTTAAGAAATACGTTCGCCAGGGCGTAGAGCACTGCATGCGCGGCGATGTGTTTCAGATCGTGCTTTCACACCGGTTCGTGCAGGAATTTTCAGGTGACGATTTCAAGGTATATCGCGCTTTGCGAAGCATCAATCCGTCGCCGTACCTGTTTTATTTCGATTTCGGCGGTTACCGCATTTTCGGTTCTTCACCCGAAACACACTGTAAAATCACAGGTTCGCATATCAGCATCGACCCCATTGCGGGAACTACCAAACGCACCGGGAACAACAAAGACGATTTGCAGGCGGTGGAATTTTTGGTGAATGACCCCAAAGAAAATGCCGAGCACGTGATGTTGGTGGACTTGGCGCGAAATGACCTGAGCCGCAACGCTCACGATGTGAAAGTGGATTTTTACAAAGAGCCGCAATTTTATTCGCATGTTATCCATTTGGTTTCGCGCGTGAGCGGCACGCTCAACGCGGATGCGAACCCGATAAAGGCGTTTTTCGATACGTTTCCTGCCGGAACCCTTTCGGGAGCGCCCAAAGTGCGTGCCATGCAGCTGATTTCGGAGATTGAGAGCCACAACCGCGGCGCGTATGGTGGCTGTATCGGTTTTATTGGACTTAATGGCGATTTAAATCAGGCAATTACCATTCGCACGTTCGTGAGTCGCAACAACCAATTGTGGTATCAGGCCGGCGCGGGAATTGTGGCGAAAAGCAACGATGAATATGAGCTGCAGGAAGTAAACAGCAAGCTTGGCGCGCTCAAAAAAGCGATAGATAAGGCAACGACACTCCATAACGCATAAAACAATGAAAATACTGATTTTAGATAATTACGATTCGTTCACGTACAACTTGGTTCACGCGGTAAAATCGCTCGGCTACACCGATGTGGATGTGGTTCGCAACGATAAAATCAATCTGAACGACGTGGAAAAATACGATAAAATCATCCTTTCGCCCGGGCCGGGCATTCCCGAAGAAGCCGGATTGCTGCTTCCGCTCATTCATCGCTACGCGAAAACGAAAAGCATGTTGGGCGTTTGTCTCGGGCATCAGGCCATCGGGCTGGTTTTCGGCGCGAAGCTGGAAAACATTCCGTTCGTGTTTCACGGCGTGCAAACGTCCGCGAAAATAATCGGCAATGATATTTTGTTTGAAGGATTGCCAAAAGAGCTGCAAGTAGGAAGGTACCATTCGTGGATCGTATCGCAGAACGGTTTTCCCGATGACGTGCTCGAAATCACGGCTGTGGATAACGAAGACAGCATCATGGCAATGAAACACAGCGTGTTGGACGTTCATGGCGTGCAGTTCCATCCCGAATCCATTCTCACGCCCGAAGGTCTCAACATTATCAACAATTTTCTAAAATATAAAAATCCGAAGTCTTGACTCTTAGTTTTATTATCTGAATTATGAAAGAAATACTCTATAAACTATTTGATTACGAATATCTTTCGCGCGACGAAGCCAAAGAGGTGCTTTTTTCCATCGTAAAAGGCGATATTCCCGATACGCAAATTGCATCGCTCATCACATCGTTTTTAATGCGCAGCATTTCGGTGGACGAAATTCTGGGTTTTCGCGATGCGCTGCTCGATATGCGCGTACATGTTGATCTGTCCGATTACAAACCGCTGGATATAGTGGGTACCGGCGGCGACGGAAAAAATACGTTCAACATTTCCACATCGGCGTGTTTTGTGGTTGCAGGAGCGGGTTACAACGTGGTGAAACACGGCAATTACGGCGCCACTTCCGTCAGTGGTGCGAGCAACGTTATTGAACAGCAGGGCGTGAAATTTACCACTGACAACGCCAAACTCAGGCAGAGCCTCGATGCATGCCACATTGCCTATTTGCACGCGCCGTTGTTCAGTCCGGCGCTCAAAGCCGTAGCACCGGTTCGTAAGGCATTA
>JAQVEB010000064.1 GCA_028698105.1 Petrimonas sp.
CGGAGTGGCGCCAGGTTCTGTCGCAGAACGTTTACTTCAACCTCAACAACTGGCTCAACTTCATTGATGCGCAAAATGCGCAGGGATTGATCTACGCGAAGGAGAGCGATGAAATCATTCGCAAGCTCAACCTGAAAGTGTACGAAGCGAAATACAAAGTGATGATCGTGTGGCTGCCGGAGAAAATGCACGAAGCCTGCGCCAATAAACTGCTGAAAATGATTGAGGAGCCGCCAGAAAATACGGTTTTTCTGTTGGTTTCGGAAGATTTGGAGAACGTGCTGCCCACCATTCAGTCGCGCTGCCAGCCCATCCACATCCGCGCCATTGAGCACGATGAAATGGTCGGTGCCATTGAAGCGAAGTATTCGCTCTCGCACGAAGATGCGCTCTCGGTAGCGCACATTGCCAACGGCAGCTTCTCCAAAGCCATCGAAAACATAGAGGCGGCTAACGAAAACCGTTACTTTTTCGATCTTTTCGTGAACATGATGCGCGCATCGGTTTCGCGAAACATACAGAACGTGAGATCGGTAGCCGGTGAGATCGCCGGTATCGGCCGTGAGCCGCAGAAGAGTTTTCTCCTGTATTGCCTGCGCATGTTTCGCGAGTATTTCGTGAACAACCTCAACCAACCCGAGATGGTTTATCTGAACGGCGAAGAAGCCAAATTCGGCGTCAAATTTTCGCCTTTCATCAACGAAAAAAACATCGAGGCGCTCACCGGTGAATTTTCGCTTGCCTATCGGCAAATAGAGCAAAACGGCAACGCGCGGATCATCTTTATTGATCTTTGTCTAAAAGTAACCGTTTTACTCTTAAAATAATTTTGTAACTTGCATCTTTTTAATCAATAGAACCGTTCTACCTGATTTTTGATCCGTAGAACCCGATATATACAATATGGACAACGAATTAATTTACGATAGCCTCTCAGATATTAAGCCTGCGGAGGAAACCACCATAAGAAACAACAAATGTTGCCACGGTTGCACGCGGCACACCAATAAGCTGCACACGTACGATTGGCTGCACGACTATCCCGAGATGCAATCGGCATCGAAGATGGTTGAGGTGCAGTTTAAGAATACGCGCAAAGGATATTACATCAACAGCAACAACATTGAGTTGCAGCAGGGCGATGTGGTGGCTGTGGAAGCCGTTCCCGGACACGATATAGGCACGGTTACACTTACCGGAAAACTGGTGGAACTTCAGATGAAGAAGAACAATTTTCGCGAAGATGCCAATGGCGGCATGAAACGGGTTTACCGGATTGCACGCCAGACCGATATGGAAAAATACGACCAGGCGAAAGCGAAAGAAGATGCCACGATGATCCGTTCGCGCGAGATTGCCGAAGAGCTCGGTTTGCAGATGAAAATAGGCGATGTGGAGTATCAGGGCGACGGCAACAAAGCCATCTTTTATTACATTGCCGACGAGCGTGTGGATTTTCGCCAACTCATTAAAGTGCTCGCCACGGAGTTCAGGGTGAAGATTGAGATGAAACAAATCGGCGCACGGCAGGAAGCAGGTCGCATTGGCGGCGTAGGCCCCTGCGGTCGCGAGTTGTGTTGCAGCAAATGGATGTCGAATTTTGTATCGGTTTCCACCTCTTCGGCGCGTTATCAGGATATTTCCATTAATCCGCAAAAGCTGGCCGGGCAGTGCGCCAAACTGAAGTGTTGCCTGAACTACGAAGTGGATGCCTATGTGGAAGCGCAAAAGAAATTGCCTTCGCGCGAGATCGTGCTGGAAGCCAGAGACTGCGATTACTACCATTTCAAGACCGATATTTTTTCGGGAATGATGACTTATTCCACCGATAAATACAATGCGGCCAATTTGGTGACCATTCACAAAAATCGGGTTTTCGAGATCATCTCCCTCAACAAAAAAGGGAAAAAACCGCATTCGCTCGCGCCGGAACAGGAAGAAAAAGAAGCGAAAAACACTTCGTTTACAAACGATGTTTTGGGCGACCAGAGTATCACGCGTTTTGACGACGAGAATGCTTCGCGCAACAGGAACAGGAAAAAACGCAACAAAAGAAGGCGCCCGCAAAATCCCGATAACAAAAATCAACGAAATTCGAAAAACCGGGGACGGGACAATGAATCTTAAGGCGTTTTTTTTGCCGGTTGCCGTTTTATTGCTGTTTGCTTCCTGCAACGAGAGCGGCGAATATTATGCCTACCGGCAAATAGACCAGAGTTTATGGTATCGCGACAGCGTGCAATACTTTTCGTTCGATTCCATTTCGGTGAATCCGCTATCGCGGTATAAAATAGATATTGAAATAACCCACAATAACACCTATCCTTACCGAAACTTATGGCTGCTTGTGGGAAACGACCTTCGCGATTCGGTAATGCGCTACGATACGGTGCGTTTCTTTCTGTCGGATTCCGAAGGAAAATGGTACGGTGGCAGCGTTGGCGGATTGCATCAACTCACCATACCCTATAAGCGGAACGTCCAACTGGATACGGCGACTCTTTACCGGTTTGCCGTTGAGCAACTTATGAACGACGATCCGTTGAAAGGCATCGAGAAGATCGGCCTTAAAATTTCAACCGATTAGCCTTAGTTGAGGGGATTAATACAAAAAAGGAGCTTTTCAGGCTCCTTTTTTATTGCTTAACAGCAATTTTTTACTTTGTCACCGGTTTTTCGTCTTTCGATTTCTTTACCAGCTTTTCGATGTTGGTGTTGGTGACGGTAGTCAGCTCGGCCTCAAGCTTCGCGATTTTCACCTCCTGGTTGTGGATTGTGGTGAGCAGCGAATTCAATTCCTCGTTGTCCACCGTATCGGGGAACTGCGCTTTTACGCGTCCGATGAAATCGCTCAGCACGTTCATGTAGTTGTTGAACGCGTCGTAAGGCGATTGATACGGACTGAACTGGCTGTGGGTAGCGCCATCGGAAAAATGCTTGGTGGACATGTAGTAAAAATGGTCGCTCGACTGCAAATACGTCCAGTCTTGTTTCAGGCGGCGGTCGTTACACAACCGTACGCGCTCGCCGATGCTGTAAAGCGTATTAAATGCGCTCTTTTGCAGGGTGTTGCCCAGCCATGCGCTCAGGTCGCGTTCTTCGTCGGCCCAGGAAATGGGGTTGGGTACCGCGATTGCCCCAATGGGTTGATGCGTGTCCAGAATTTCGCTTGGCGTAGCAAATTCGATGCCTTTTTCGAAGGCAAAGCGCGGTAAAGCCTTCATAAACTCGAAGATACCGGTGTGCGACGGTTGCAGGTTACCGAATGTTTCGTAGTTCATGAACAGGTTTACGATTTTTTCTTCGGGTGGTAGCGATGCAACCCAACTGATGTATTTTTCCGCGGTGAGCGGGTATTCGTTCCAACTGTAGTTGGAGAAACGGAAAGCAATATCGTCGCTAAAACGCGAATTTTTGAGCAACAGTTTCACGTTTGGCTGCGTGGCCGAGTGGTAAACGTAGTTCGGACTTTTCCATCCCAACACGTGTTTAGCGCCTTCGGTGATTATTTTGCTGAATCCCATCTGATAGGCCATTTCCGAAATTTCATCGGAGTAGATCAGTTCCGTGTTGCGGAAAACGGTCGGTTCTTTGCCGAAAAGCATCGTGATTCTTTCGGCATGCTGTTTCACCTGATGCTGAAATTCTTCGGGATCGGCTTGCGATGCCAGCGAATGGCCGTAGGTTTCGGCGAGAAATTCCACGTTACCGGTTTTAGCCAGTTCGCGAAGCCCGTCAATAACCTCGGGTGCATATATTTCGAGCTGATCCAGCGCCACTCCCGATACCGAGAACGCAACTTTGAAACGCCCTTTGTACAAATTGATGAGGTCTAACAACATCCGGTTTGCGGGGATGTACGATCTTCCGGCGATTTGTTGCAGGATATCTTCGTTGGAAAAGTCATCGTAGTAATAATGATCTCTGCCAATGTTGAAGAAACGGTAACGTTTCAGCCGGAACGGCTGATGGATTTGAAAATAAAAGCAAATTGTTTTCATATAGTGTCTCTTTTTGTTTCCTTGTTAATGTACCAGTCGGTTGTAAATGTCGCGAACTTTTAGTCCCGCATATTCCCATTTAATCTCGTCCACTTCTTTTTTCCCTTCAACTTTCAGAAATTCGGCCATACCCGGATAGGTGCAAATGGAGTACATGGCATCGGCCATGGCATCCACGTCCCAATAATCGGTTTTGATGACGTGATTTAGAATCTCTGCGCAGCCGGATTGGTAGGAGATGATACTCGGAACACTGCACTGCATGGCCTCGAGCGGCGATATGCCGAACGGTTCCGAAACCGAGGGCATGACATACACATCGCTCGATTTGAGCATTTCATAAACCTGTTTTCCCCGCAGGAAGCCGGTGAAGTGAAATTTATCGGCAATGCCGCGGTCGGCAACCATGCGGATCATCTGATTCATCATATCACCGCTTCCGGCCATCACAAAACGAATGTTATCGGTTTTTTTAAGCACTTGAGTTGCCGCTTCAACAAAAAATTCCGGCCCTTTTTGCATGGTAATTCGCCCGAGAAACGTAACGATTTTTTCGGGAATGCCCGCCAGATTTTCGATGGCTTCAATCTCGGGGTCCAACGGCGATACGGCGTTGTGAACGGTAACAACCTTATCGGGATGCTGATGATAGTTCTCGATAACGGTTTTACGTGTGAGATCGCTCACGCAGAGAATATAATCGCAGTTGTCCATCCCGTCTTTTTCAATGCCGTAAACGATGGGATTGGGTTTACCGCGGCTCCGGTCGAACTCGGTGGCGTGCACGTGGATCACAAGAGGTTTGCCGGTGGCGCTTTTCGCATGCAACCCGGCAGGGTAGGTGAGCCAGTCGTGCGCGTGGATAATATCGAAATCGTATGTACGTGCAATAATGCCTGCTACGATGGAATAATTGTTGGTTTCTTCCAGGATATTGTTCGGGTAACGCCCCGAAAACTCCAAACATCCCATATCGTTGGTGTGCATGTAGTTAAAATCGGCGTAAATGTGGTCGCGCATCCAATAATATTCTTCGGGATTCATGAATTTTTCCAAACGCGATTTGGCTGTTTCCCACGGCACATCGCGCCAAACGACCGGTGCGCTGTTGGCCCCGATGATCTTTAGAAAACTCTGATCCTCATCGCCCCACGGTTTGGGAATAACAAAGATGATTTCCATATCGGGTTGCAGCGACATGCCTTTTGTTAATCCGTAACTGGCGGTTCCGAGGCCGCCTAAGATGTGGGGCGGGAATTCCCAACCGAACATAAGTGCTTTCATTCTTTTATCGTATTTATATCGTTCTTACAGATCGAAAGAGTCCATTAGTTTCTGCGCGCGCAGCAGCTCGGCCACGCTCATGGCAAATGAGAAGCCTCCCCGCGCGATGAACGGCGGATTGGAATCGTACATTTCCGATACGCTGCCGATGCAATCGTTTTGCATTTCGCCTTCCATTTCGATCATGATGCGGTCGGCTAATGATAATCCGCTGCGGTGAAACACCCGAAGGTATGCTTCAATATATGCGCCAAATAGCCATGGGAAAGCCATTCCGTTGAAATAAGCAAACTCTTTTTCTTGTACGCTGCCGATAAAGCGCGGACGAAAATTACCGCTTTTCGGACTTAACGAGCGTATGCCGCAATCGGTGAATAACTCTTTGGTGACGAAATCAATAACCGATTTTCGTTGAGAGCGATCCAGCGGCGAATAGTCAAGAGAAACGGCAAAGATCATATTCGGCCTCACGTTCGGGTCTTTGTAATCGCCATCTACGTAGTCGTACAAATAGCCGGCATCGTTTAAGAACGTGATCACGAATTTACGTTTTACGAGATCGGCGATTTCATTCAGATCAACAGACCGTTCTGCGTCTGCCGTTTCGTTTGCCACTTCCTGCGCAAATCGTAATGCATTATACCAAAGCGCATTAAATTCAACCAAATATCCCGAACGCGGATTCACGGGCTTGCCGTTTATGGTAGAGTTCATCCAGCTTACCGCTACATCGCGTCCGTAGGTTGATATCAATCCTGTTTCTCTATCAACGGCAAGATTCAGGTGTTTGTTCGACAAAATATAATCAATCAGTTCAAAGAGAAAATCTTTATATTTTGCAAGAAATGCTTCTTTGCTTTCTTTCCAGTATTGCTGCAATGCCCACATCACCCATAAAAGAACGTCGGGATCGTCAATTTGTTTGATCACGTTTTTAAGCGGGCGTTCTTCCATAAAATCTTTTAGATGCGGAATGGAAGAGTCCATTATTTTTTCGAAATCCGAGACTCTGCCTACCGAAACAGTGCAACCCGGAAGCGAGATAAACTGGTCGCGCGCACGCACTTTGAACCATGGATAGCCGGCAAGCAGATATTCTTCGTCCGGATTGGGATGATAATAAAACTGGTGGCTCGAATTTTTCAGACAATTGTAAAAATCGGAACGAGGGGTACGTTTATGTATCTCGAAATTAAATTCTTCGCTCAACTTATCGGTCTCAACCAAAATATCGCCTATCGAAAAAATGATCTCTTCGCCTTTTTCGATGGACATTTCAAAAGATCCGGGCACATACAGGTCTTCTTTATAGGTGTCGCCGTTTTGTTGGTCTTGCAGATACTCAATATCCCTGTACCAGTCCGGATGATACATAAATTCCGGTTTTTTGTTGAATTGCATGAAAATTTCGGGGTATCCAAAATACATGCAGGTGCTTATGCCGTTTTCCACTTCACGGTACGAGCGGTCAACCTGATCGTTTTCTTTCGTCAGTTGAGCTACATTTCTGAAAGAAAGGAACGGCTTAAAGCGGATGATGGTCGGGGAATGCGCATCGAGCAGTGTGTAGCGGATCATCAATCTGTTTTCTTTCGACGAAAACATCGTTTCTTTCGAAAGAATTACGCCGCCCACCCTGTAAATGGTTTTAGGAACGCTATCGCAGTTAAATTCGCGGATATACTTGTGCCCTTTCGGGCTGTAATTATCGCCTCCGAATTTATGGATGCCCAGGTTAAACTCGGCGCCATGCTGAACCACGGTTTCATCAACCGAGGAAAGGATCACGTGATTATCGCTGTCCAAAAAAGGGACAGGCATAACCAGCAACCCCTGATATTTCGTGGTGTTGCATCCCGATATGGAAGTGTTCTGATAAGCTCCTTTTCTGTTTGTCCTGAGAACATTCCGGTAAAGCGAATACTCCAGATTGATCATTAAATCTTTGTCGAACTTAAGATAATTCATTTCCCTTTGAATTTGAAAGTGAATAGGTGTTTTAAATGTTCTCGAAAGATACATAATTCAACGTTAATTTCAAAAAAAAAGTAAACTAATTTTAAAATACTCCCGATTTTGTTTAATTTTGATAATCGTGACAGGCCTTTTTTGTGCCGATAAGCATTTGCCGGTAATGGAAATGAACAACAAAAACGTATCAACAGAAAAAAAACGCATGTGGTTGGCGCTTATTCCAACTATTGTGATGGTTGCGCTCATGTGGTTGTTTTTTATCGTGAGCCATACACACCTTATCAATATTGATATGTTCAGGTTAGGGATATTGCCGCGACGTGCCGACGGTCTTGTCGGCATTATTTTTTCGCCCCTTGTTCATAGTTCGGTTTCGCACTTGCTCTCCAACACGCTTCCGATATTGATTTTGGTATGGAGCCTTTTTTATTTTTACAATCAAATAGCATTTAAATCACTGATTGTTTTGTGGTTAATGAGCGGTTTTTTCACTTGGATCATTGGACGTGAATCGTATCATGTGGGAGCGAGCGGGCTGATTTTCAGTTTGGCCTTCTTCTTGTTTTTCAGTGGAATATTCCGGCGATATATTCCGTTAATCGCCGTGTCGCTTGTTGTGGCATTCGTTTACGGGAGTACGGTGTGGAGCATATTCCCATTTGCTTCGCTGGTTGATGCCGATATTTCGTGGGAAGGACATTTGGCAGGAACCATCAGCGGATTTATCTTAGCCGTTGTTTTGAGAAATAAAGGGCCGCAACGGCCTGTTAAAGAATGGGATGAGGATGTTCGCGAAGAAGAAAATGAGGCGGATTCCAGGGAGATTGATCAGGGAGGTGACGACGGGTTTTTCCTCGAAAATTGAAATTTAATAGGTCTTTTATTCATTCTTTTGTATTTTTGTAATCTTATCATAAAAATTAATTCGTTTACATGGAAAAGAAAATCAGAGCAGCCGTTGTCGGCTATGGAAATATCGGTAAATATGTGTTGGAATCCATTCAGGCTTCGCCCGATTTTGAGTTGGCGGGTGTTGTGCGTCGTGACGCGACCAACGTTCCCGATGAATTGAAAAAATACACCGTGGTCTCATCTGTCGCGCAGTTGCAAGATGTGGATGTGGCGGTGCTTTCCACCCCAACGCGAAGCGTGGAGAAATATGCCAAAGAATGCCTGGCATTGGGCATTAACACCGTGGACAGTTTTGATATTCACGGACAAATTGCCGATTTGCGCAAATCATTGGACAAGCCGGCCAAACAACACAACGCCGTTTCCGTGATTTCCGCCGGATGGGATCCGGGAAGCGATTCCGTGGTGCGTACCTTAATGGAGGCGATGGCTCCCAAAGGGTTGACCTACACGAACTTCGGCCCCGGGATGAGCATGGGACACACTGTTGCCGTGAAGGCGATTGACGGCGTAAAAGCTGCGCTTTCCATGACTATTCCGCTGGGTACGGGCGTTCACCGCCGCATGGTTTACATTGAACTGAAGGACGGTTACAAGTTCGATGAGGTGGCAAAAGCCATTAAAACCGATGACTATTTCGCACACGACGAAACGCACGTTTTTCTGGTAGAAGATGTGGATGCGCTCAAAGACATGGGACACGGCGTGCGCATGGAGCGCAAGGGCGTATCGGGAGAAACACAAAATCAGTTGTTCTCGTTCGAGATGCGCATCAACAACCCCGCGCTCACGGCACAGGTGCTTGTGGCTGTAGCGCGTGCTTCGATGAAACAGCAGCCCGGCGCTTACACGATGATTGAAATTCCCGTGGTTGATCTTTTGCCCGGAAATCGGGAAGAATGGGTTAGGAAGTTGGTTTAACGTTTAGAGTTCAGAGTTCAAGCTTCAAAGTTTATAACTCAAAACTCAAAACTTACAACGCATCACTTTTTTGTCTATCTTTGCAACATTAAAACAAAAACATCATCATGCTCCTCTCCGTAACCTGGGATGTAGATCCCACGCTTTTCACATTATTCGGCCGTGAAATCCGCTGGTATGGCCTGTTGTGGGTCATCGGACTTATCGTAGCCGTTTACGTCGTACAAAAGATATACAAACACGAAGACCTGCCCGAAAAGTGGTTCGATTCGCTTTTCGTTTACATGATGGTAGGCATTATCGCCGGAGCACGATTGGGGCATTGCCTTTTTTACGAACCCGGTTATTATCTTTCCCATCCGGTAGAGATACTCAAGATTTGGGAAGGCGGTCTGGCCAGTCATGGCGGTGTTATCGGTATCATTATCGCCGTGTGGCTCTATTCGCGAAAAATCACCAAGCAAAGCATGCTTTGGACGTTCGACAGGGTGATGGTTCCCACGGGCTTTACCGCTGCCATGATTCGTTTGGGAAACCTGATGAATCATGAAATTTACGGCGGCCCCACCGACCAACCGTGGGGATTTCGCTTTATCACCAATCTTCATCAGTGGATGCAGGGCGCCGAACCCGTTTATTCACAACCGTCGCATCCCACGCAAATTTACGAAGCAGCTTTCTATTTGCTGGTTTATGCCGTAACCATGTGGTTATACTGGAAAACCAATGCCAAAGACCGTCAGGGATTGATCCTCGGCGTGGGGATTCTGCTTATTTTCCTGTTCCGTTTCTTTGTGGAATTCATTAAAAACGTGCAAGTTGATTCCGAACATTCTCTGATTGCCAGCACCGGCCTGAACATCGGCCAGTGGTTGAGCGTTCCGTTTATCATTTGGGGTATCTGGCTCATCTGGCGCGCAATGAAACGCGAACCGGTGAAAGCGATCACACCAAAACAATCGGATATTGACAGAAGAGAAGCGAAAAAGAAAAAGTAAATTTCCGATCTCCAATTACAAACTACCAATTTTCGACAATTTACACAACTTCAACCGACAACTGTAAACTGATAACTCAAATATGTACAAACCATTAGAAATCAAAGAGAACCTCTATTATGTTGGTGTGAACGACCGCACCAAACATCTTTTCGAAAACCTGTGGCCGTTGCCGAAAGGAGTTTCGTATAATTCATATATTATTAAAGACGAAAAAACGGTGTTGATAGATACCGTGGATGTGTGTTATTCCGATGTTTACTTCCGGAAGATAAAATCGGTATTGGGCGACAAATCGATAGATTATCTGGTGGTTAATCACATGGAACCCGATCACTCCGGCTCCATTGAATGGCTCGTGAACAGGTATCCCGATATAAAAATTATCGGCAACAACCGCACAGAGGGCATGTTGGAAGGCTATTACGGCATCACCGAAAACATTCTGGTGGTGAAAGACAAGGATGAACTGAATATCGGGAAAAATACATTGCAGTTTCATTTGACACCCATGGTTCACTGGCCCGAAACAATGATGACCTACATCCCCGAAATGAAAACCCTGTTTGCCGGCGATGCGTTCGGTACCTTCGGAGCGCTGGATGGCGGCGTGACGGATGCGCAGTTGAATCCGGTGAGTTATCGCGATGAAATGATTCGCTATTACTCCAACATTGTCGGTAAATACGGTTCGCCCGTGCAGGCTGCGCTCAAAAAGCTTTCGGGTGTGGCCATTGATGTGATCTGTTCCACGCACGGCCCGGTGTGGACCGAAAAAGAACACATTTCGGAAGTGGTTTCGCTATACGATAAACTGAGCCGGTACGAGCCGCTGGAAAAAGGGCTGGTGATTGTTTACGGAAGCATGTACGGCAACACCGAGCAACTTGCCGAAGTTATTGCTACATCGGCAGCATTGAACGGCATTCGCAATATTGTGGTTCACAACGTTTCCAAGAGCCACGCATCGGATATCATTCGCGATATTTTCAAGTACGAAGCGTTTATCGTGGGTTCGCCAACCTACAACAATAAGCTCTATCCGGCGATGGAAAGTTTGCTCTCGGCGTTGGAAAACCGAAACCTGAAAAATCGCTTTTTCAGTTATTTCGGCGGTTTCACCTGGGCCGATGCCACACAAAAACAGTTTAAGGAATTCTATGAGAAAATGGAATTTGAAATCGTTTGCCATCCGGTGGCTATGAAGCAATCGCTTAACGACGAGGTTTTTCAGGAGGCGGGACAACTCGGTAAAACGATGGCCGACAGGTTAAATTCGGGCGAAAAAATGAACCCGCAAAAAATTGTTTGCCATTAGAGAGCTCGGAAGACGATGACTCTGCCTTCGCGCTTGAAAAGGAGGTTTATCATATCGAACAAAGTGATAAATCCATATCAACGCCCGGCATCCGTCATCCGTCATCCATCATCCATCATAAAAACATCACATCAAAAATATAAAAATATGAGACTAATTATTCAACCCGATTCAAAGCAAATGGCAGAGTGGGCTGCCAATTACATCGCGGCAAAAATCAACAAGGCGAATCCTACGGCCGAGAAGCCGTTTAAATTGGGCTTACCAACCGGCTCATCGCCTTTGGCAACGTACAAAGCGCTGATTAAATTGTACGAAAACGGCGTGGTGTCGTTCGAAAACGTGATCACGTTCAACATGGACGAGTATATCGGTTTGCCGAGGGATCACGAGCAAAGTTACTATACGTTTATGTGGAGCAATTTTTTTAGCCATATTGATATTAAAAAGGAGAACGCACACATTCTCAACGGTATGGCCGACAATCCCGAAGCCGAATGTGCTGCTTACGAAAAAGCCATTGCCGATGCAGGAGGAATTGATCTGTTCCTGGGTGGGATCGGCCCCGACGGGCACATCGCGTTTAACGAGCCCGGCTCGTCGCTGAGTTCGCGCACGCGCGTGAAAACGCTCACAACCGACACGGTGATCGCCAACTCGCGCTTTTTCGACAACGACGTAAACAAAGTTCCCAAAACGGCTCTTACCGTTGGCGTGGGCACGGTGCTCGATGCCAAAGAGGTGCTTATCCTCGTGAACGGACACCACAAAGCGCGCGCGCTGTATCACGCCGTGGAAGGCCCCATCACGCAAATGTGGACGATCAGCGCGCTGCAACTGCACCCGAAAGGAATTATCGTGTGCGATTACGATGCATGCGCCGAGTTGAAAGTGGGTACGTATAAGTATTTTCTGGATATCGAGCACGATAATTTAGACCCGGAATCGTTGTTGTAATAGTTTTCGGGATATGAGTTATATGGTGCGGGGATTTTTCTCCGCACCTTTTTTTTCGCATCTGACGGCTTAAGTCCGTCTGATGCGTTTTTTCGCACCCGTCAGACCGGCAATCGGTCAGACGGTGTTGGGAGACGATCCGCCTACATATCCCAAAAGGCTTGAAATCAGGATCAGATGCAAGCAAAAGAGTCTTACTCGATCAACTACCTAGCATCCTCTC
>JAQVEB010000355.1 GCA_028698105.1 Petrimonas sp.
GCCGGCATCGTTTTATGTATTATACCCCATTTTTTATGTGCAAAATGCGGCATTTAATGTGTAAAGATAGTAACTATTCTCTTTTCTCGACTATTTTTGCACAATATTTATCTATATTTTTCCAAAAAAACGCATGGAGTGGCAGGAAAGCACGCGTTTTCTTTATGCGGAGAATCCGTTTTTTTGAACGATTTAATTCTTATTTGTACCTTTGCAACTGAATTTGAGAATTATGAAGATTGCAGCATTGGTTTCGGGAGGCGTGGACAGTTCGGTTGTGGTACATCAGTTGAAAGAGATGGGCTATGATCCGGCGATCTTTTACATCAAAATTGGGATGGAGGACAAGGATGGATATATTGATTGCCCGTCGGAGGAAGATATCGAAATTGTGTCTTACATCGCCAAAAAGTACGGTTGTCGTTTTGAAGTTGTTTCGCTTCACGAAGAATATTGGGACAGCGTGGTGAAATATACCATTGACTCGGTGAAGCGTGGTCTCACGCCAAACCCCGATATGATGTGCAACAAGTTGATCAAATTCGGCGTTTTTGAACAAAAATGGGGACACGAATTCGATAAAATTGCCACCGGGCATTACGCCACTACAACGGAACTGGATGGAATGACGTGGCTTTCCACAGCGAAGGACCACGTGAAAGACCAAACCTATTTCCTGGGACAAATAGATTACCTACAGGTTTCTAAACTCATGTTTCCGATCGGAAATCTGCTCAAATCGGAAGTGCGCGAAATTGCCGCGCGCGAAAAGTTGCCTTCGGCACAACGAAAAGACAGCCAAGGCATTTGTTTCCTCGGGAAAATTAATTACAACGATTTCATCGAACGGTATTTGGGCAAGAAAGAAGGCCTCATCGTTGAACTGGAAACCGGAAACATCATCGGCAAACATCAGGGCTTTTGGTTCCACACCATCGGCCAGCGAAAAGGGCTGGGACTGAGCGGTGGGCCATGGTTCGTCATAAAAAAAGATGTGAACCGCAACATCATCTATGTTTCAAAAGGTTACGACACCAAATATCAATACGGAAATGTGATCAACCTGCAAGGTTTCGATTTTATTACCCGCGATATCTGGGGCGATTTTGAGGGAGAAAAAAACGTTACATTCAAGATTCGCCACACGCCCGAGTTTACCGAAGGTAAAATTTCAAAAACCGGCGATCTGTACCGCCTTGAGTCCGACGAAGCTGTGCAGGGCATTGCGGCCGGGCAGTTCGGCGTGGTTTACGATGCCGATAGTCACCTGTGTATTGGGAGCGGAATGATCATTTAATCTTCGTAATTTATGTATTTCGATTTAATAGATTTTTTCAGGAACATCAAACTGGTAGATATCATCGAGTTCTTAGGAACATTCGCCTTCGCCATAAGCGGCGTGAGAATGGCTTCCACAAAGAATTTCGACTGGTTTGGAGCATTCACCATCGGGTTCATCACGGCGATCGGCGGCGGAACCATCCGCGATCTGTTTATCGGCGTAACGCCTTTCTGGATGGCGAATCCAATCTATCTTTGGGCAACGTTGCTGGCATTTTTGTTCGTGCTGCTGTTCAGAAGCAAAGTGGTAAGGCTGAAATATACTTTTTTTCTCTTCGATAGCATCGGCCTTGGGCTATTTGTAGTTGTGGGAACCGAAAAAACGCTTTCGCTGGGCTTTGCTCCGTGGGCTGCGGTAATTATGGGTACGATAACCGGTTCTTTCGGGGGAATGCTTCGGGATGTTCTTATCAACGAGATACCGCTTATTTTCAGGAAAGAAATTTACGCTTTTGCCTGCGTGATCGGGGCAATTTTTTTCACTATTGGCCACATCCTGGGCATGAATCTGGCGATGAACGAGTTAATAACGGCTACAATTGTGATCGTGATCCGGATTCTCGCCGTGAAGTTCCACTGGCATCTGCCGATTTTGAAAGGGGAAAAAAGTAACGAATAATTCAGATTATGAAAAAAATTATATCCTTGTGCGTTGTTTTCTTGTTCATTTTTGCATCGAAATCTTTCGCGCAATTTGAAGGAACCGTGGGAATGGGGGCTCACGCCGGATACGGCAACGCGATAAAAAGCGTAGGAGCCGGAGTGAATCTGCATTATTATTACACCAACCAATTGCGGTTTGCACCTTCTTTCACCTATTATCTGCCCCGAAAAGGCAACAGCATGTGGGAAGTTGATGCCGATGCGCACTACGTGGTTCCGGTATCGTGGTTATTTTCATTTTACCCGATTGCGGGTTTGAATTATTCCAACTGGAAATTCGATGCGTCAAAAGCAACTAACGTTGGGTTGCAGGACTGGACGAAACATCGCGTGGGAGCCAATCTGGGACTGGGAATCCAGTACGATTTCGGCTACAAAACGCGGATCAGCATCGAATACAAATACCAGTTTATCAAAGACTTCTCGCAATCGTCCTTTATGGCCGGGATCGGATTTTGGATATAACATACATTGCAATTCGGCTTTGCCGTAATTAATTGGTTGCGGCGTTGAACAAGTTCATCTAAACAATCGAATTACAACCGGATAACTACTCATTACAATTGAATATCATTTTAGCTGATGAAAGACCTCATACTTACCGAAATAAAAAGTGAAAATGCCGTTTTGATCGGATTAATTACGCCTGAGCAGAACGAAGAACGTGTGAACGAATACTTGGACGAGCTTGATTTTCTGGCCGAAACAGCGGGAATTATTCCCGGAAAACGATTCGTGCAACGGCTCGATATGCCCAACTCGGTAACGTTTGTAGGCACAGGAAAATTGCAGGAGATCAAAGAATATGTTGCGGACGAAGACAACGATATCGGGGTTGCTATTTTTGACGATGAACTTTCGGCCAAGCAAATCCGAAACATCGAAAAAGAGCTCAAAATCCGCATTCTCGACCGAACCAG
>JAQVEB010000356.1 GCA_028698105.1 Petrimonas sp.
GGTTTGTATTATACAAAATTGTTCAATATTTCATGAATCATTGAGGTGACCAGATTATTTTTACTATAATAACCCTCGAAAAAAGGTATATAATATACAAAACTGAACAATATTACATTTTATTTTTAGCATATATAATAGAAATTATTCAATATAACATGATTTATGGCGATATTTCACCGTTCATCAAAATAAAAAAATTATCTTTGTAAATAACAAACAACCTGAAACACATTTATATGGCTCGATTTTATCAACTAACGGCAGCAGATTTATATCGCATATTGGTTCCGCAAAGCAAGCAAAATTCTTATTCGGTTGTGCAAACGTCCGGTGTAGATGCTGTTTGCCCCGAAATGCTTATTCTGTTCGGAAAAAATTTACTCAGATATGGGAAAGGTACTTTAAAATCGCACGCATCGCTGCTTGAAGTTGATCAAACGGAATTCCGGTTTGCCGTAAAAGCCCTTACGGGAAAGTCATATAACACTTTTGTGGAAGATTTTCTGGTATTTATCGTGCGCGAATCGTTGGGTGACTTTCCCGAACACGGAGAAATAAAAAAGAACGCACGTAAACTGGGATTTTCAGAATCAGGACTCTATCGTTTCATGAAACGAAAAATGAAAAGAACCCCCACGGGAAGAACATGGGGGTATTGATGAGTGTTATTCGTTAAGAAACGGAGCAAATCCGCACCGGATTCACAAAATCAAATACTTTTGAAAGTTATATTGACAACACTGAACAGTGGTTTAAACTTCACCAGCCGGTTTATGTTTAATAAACGTTCCGTTTTCCAGTTCCTCGAAAGCCTCGTTTAATTCTTCCCGTGTATTCATTACAATGGGGCCGCCCCAGGCGATAGGCTCATGCAACGAATTGCCCGACAGCAAAAACAATCGCAATCCATTTTCACCGGCGTTGATTTTAACCTGCGTACCGTTATCGAAAAGAATGGCGCTGCGCGAAGTTATCTCGGTTTCTTTTTCACCGAACTTACCTTCACCTTCAACTATATACGTGAATAAATTGGAACCTTCTTCGGTGGATATGTGCATTGTTTTACCCGGATAAACCGTTACATCCAAATAAAGCACCTTCACAAAATCGGCTTGCATAGCGCCGTCGGTTCCGTTATAGCTGCCGGATATGATGCGAATTTCTCCGTTTTCATCCGTTATTACCGGAATCATCTCGGCCGTTATATCGCGATAAGCGGGCTCGGTCATCTTGTCCTTTTGCGGTAAATTCACCCACAGTTGCGCCCCCAGCATCCGTTGGGAGGCGATGGGCATTTCCTGATGCAAGATGCCGCTTCCGGCCGTCATCCACTGGCATCCTCCCGCGTTAATGGTTCCCTTGTTCCCGAGGCTGTCCTCATGATCAATGCGCCCGCTTATAAGGTAGGTAACCGTTTCAATTCCGCGATGCGGGTGCCACGGAAACCCTTTCACGTAATCATCGGGATTGGATGAATCAAACGCATCCAACATTAAAAAAGGATCAAAACCGCGGTTATCGCGATAGCCGAAAACCCTTACCAGATGCACGCCTGCGCCATCAACCTGAGACGTACCTTTTACTATCTTAACAACTTCTCTTGTTTTCATTTTTTTGTTTTTGATGCAAGTTAGCAAGATTTGTTTGTTTTACAAAATTTGATAATTATTGATTCTCTATAGCACACGGATGTTTTGTATAACCGATTTTTTTTATCAATTTTGTAAAAAGATTTGTTGTTCAAAATTTTAGGCTTTTCAATTATGTCGTTACTCGAACCCAAATATCGTTACAATTTAGGCTACGCGCTAAGTGGGGGTGGAGCTAAAGGTTTTGCACATTTGGGAGCGCTAAAGGTGCTGGAACAACATGAATTAAAGCCCGACGTTATTGTTGGAACAAGTGCCGGTTCTCTGGCCGGGGTTTTCTATGCCGACGGTTTCCACCCCGACGAAATAACCGAGCTTTTCCGAAAAAAAGAATTCCGTGAGTTTGCCGAGTTTACTATTCCCATAGCTGGTTTCTTTAAAAGTTCGGGGCTGCACACGTTTCTTAAAAACAATCTCAGGGCCAAGACTTTCGAGGAGCTCCAAATTCCGTTTATCAGCGTCGCCACGGATTGGGAAAAGGCAAAAACGGTAGCTTTTTCCGAAGGAAAAAATCTGATTGATGCGGTAGTCGCTTCATGTACGGTTCCCATTGTTTTTCATCCCGTGTTGATTGACGATATTGCATACGTTGACGGGGGACTTTTCAAGAATTTCCCTGTTTCGGTGATTCGGAAGGACTGCAAATATGTGATCGGTGTGAACGTTTCTTTGATGGTTCCTCCGGCCGAAAAAACCAACATCAAAAAAATCGCGGAGCGAACGTTCAACCTTATGTCTAATTCCAATACATTGCCTGACAGAAAATTATGCGATATATTGATCGAAACCGCCGGACTGGAGAAATACACCATGTTCGACCTGAACAACATTGAGAAAATATCGGAAATAGGCCGTATTACGGCCGACGAAAGGATGCAGGAAAATGACGCGAAAAGAATCGTATCCCGGTGTTTGCGTTATAAAGAATTGAGCGAAAAAATTACGCCTTACATTAAACAAGTGAAAAGAAGATGAAAAAGAAAATATTTATATATCAATTATTTACCCGTTTATTCGGCAACAGCAACAACGCCAATATTCCGGACGGTAGCATTGAAGAAAACGGTTCGGGCAAGTTTAACGATATCACCGACAAGGTGTTAAACAATTTAAAGAAAGCGGGTTATACCCATATTTGGTATATTGGTGTGTTGGCTCATGCTTCGGCAACCGATTACGAAAAACTGGGCGTTCCCCGTCAATTTCCCGAGATTGTGAAAGGCAAGGCCGGTTCGCCCTATGCCGTGAGAGATTATTATAATGTT
>JAQVEB010000065.1 GCA_028698105.1 Petrimonas sp.
CTAACTCACGAATATACACAACTTCTTCCATCCATCAATAAAAACAACAATGAATCTAAATTCGTTAAATCCCAAACTTTACCAACCCCAAAAATCCCAAATTCTTTCATTATCTTTACACCTCAAAACAGATTGAAGAAGAAATAAGCGACTTTTATCCCTATTTTATAAATGGGTAATATGAGTAAGTATAACTATCAACAAGAAAACAGGAAGAATCCCTATGATCCGTATCCCTTTTGAAGATGTGCGCCTTGAACTCAGGCGTGTGCTGCTCACCCGCAATTGTTCGGAAGAAAAAGCGGATAAAGTGGCTCACGAAATGACGCGAAACTCGTTGGAAGGAGTCTATACCCACGGCATTAACCGTTTTGCGCGCCTTGTCCGCAACATTGAAGAGGGCATTGTTAGGGTGGATGTTATGCTTACCGTAGTGAACGCCTTTGGCGCCATCGAAAACTGCGACGGGCATCTGGGACTGGGGATTGTGAACGCATCATGGGCTATGGACAGGAGCATCCGGCTGGCCGGTCAGTACGGCATTGGCCTGGTTGCCCTGCGTAACACCAACCATTGGCTGCGCGCCGCCACATACGGATATCAGGCGGCGGAGGCCGGCATGGCGGCCATTTGCTTTGGCAATACGATGCCCAATATGCCCGCATGGGGCGCGGTGGATTCCCGCATCGGCAACAACCCCATGGCGCTGGCATTCCCCGGGCCACGCGGCGCAGTTATTGTGGATATGGCGATGTCGCAGTTTTCTTACGGCGCGCTGGAAAAAGCGCTGCTCGAAGGAAAACAGATGCCCGTGGATGCCGGTTTTGACACTCAGGGGCGTTTGACGCGGGAGCCTGCGGAGGTCATCGCTTCAGGCCGCCCTTTGCAGGTGGGGTACTGGAAAGGAGCGAGACTTTCGTTCCTGCTGGATGTGTTTACGTCGTGCATTTCGTTGGGCAATTCCGTCTCGGCTGTGGGACGTCTGCCGGGCAATGAACATGGCCTGTCGCAGGTTTTTATCGCCATCCATTATCGGAGCATCGCGCCGGAAAAAGAAGCAGACGCCATTTTGGAAGGCGCTTTGCTGGATTTGCTCCGGTCTGAAAAGGATAAAGACACGGATCGGATTACATGGCCGGGCCTTCGCGCGATAGAAACGCGGGAAAAGAATCTCGCACAGGGCATCCCCGTGGACGAGCGCGTTTGGGCGGAGATCAGGGCGCTGGGATAAAAGTTAAGGCTATTTTTAAATGCTTCGGCCTTTTAAAAATGTTATAAGCCCCCTCTCTCTACTAAATTAACGTGATCTCGATATCATTCATTTTATAAAATCCGGTAAATAAGCTAATAAGGTAGCGGTTGTGTTTATGATGATTTCTACTAAGGTGATATTGTTTGCAAATAAGGTTCAAAGCGTATAGGAAACCTTATTTTTTAAAAGTAACCTTAGTAGGGTTAAATTGAAATAGAACAAAGACCTTATTACCTTATTAAATTAGCAGGATAATCCTTTTTCTTATGTCGAACTTACGTTAATTAAAAGAATCTGTCCCAAAATACAAAGTGACAGCTTCATTATACCGGTTTTCCTAAAGCTTGCTTCTTACTAAATGCGTCTAAATACTCCTGTAACGAGCTCAGGGGTTGCACATATCACACACCAATATCCCAACGTCTGAAATAGAGTCCCTGCCGTACAATGGGCAGCGTTTTAAATTCGATTTCTTCCAGCTGAGCCAGGCTGAGCGGACTGAATTCGGATGCTATATACACATTCTCCTCAAGTTGTGCGATATTATCCACACCGATTATTGATGTGCTGACCGGCAGGCTCATATTGTACGTCAGCGCTTCTTTTATGGTAATTGTGCCGGGTTTTGGCGTGCGCGAGCGCGCATCGGTTTGCTGGTCGAGCGGTGGCGGCGTCCAACTCGACAACATGCGGCCGCGCGTAGTAACTTTCATTCCGATAATGGCAATGCCCTGCTTTTGCGCTTCGGGCAAAAGATAATTTTTGAAGCTCAGGTAATGCACATCGGCGGCATTTAATGCCATCAGTATGGAGTCGAAAGGATAACGCTTTATGGCGTCGAGCAAAACGATGGGTTCATAATGCCCCGTAATGCCTATATTGCGTACCACGCCTTCGGATTTGGCTTTTTCGAGCGCCTTAATTGCACCGTCGGAAGCGAAAATTTTGTCCACGTCCTCCTGTCGCTGTACGTTGTGTAGTTGCCATGTATCAATATGATCGGTCTGCAGGTTTTTCAGGCTTTCTTCCAGTAAACGCATCGAACCGTCGTATGTCCGGTCGTGGGTTTTGGTAGCGAGCCACACTTCGTTTCGCCGCGTTTTCATCACCCTGCCGATGTTTAACTGACTTACTCCGCGGCCATACGATGCCGCCGTGTCGATATAATTGACACCCAAGTCAATAGCCCGGTGAATAATTTTTTCCGATTCTTCCTCACGGCCGGCAATCTCAAGGGTAGCCTGTCCGCCAAGGCTAAGTACGCCCACTTTATAACCTGTTTTCCCCAAGGCACGGGTGGGCATGGCGCTGAATGTCTGCGGATTAAAAGGATGTTCATCGTTTAGTTTATGGGGAACCATATCTTTGTCGTTAACCGCAGCTCCCGCCGGATGAACGGTTAATGCCGCTGCTGCAGCCAGGCCTGTTCCCAGAAAACGCCGTCTGTTCATGTTGTTACTTTTCATTTTTTCCTTTGGTTTTTACATTTAACACGTAACGAAAATAAACAATTATTCCGTCAAAAACAAATAGTTGAAGGATAATTTTTTCGGGATCTCGACTGTTTAATCGAACACTCCGCAGATTGATTTGGCCTTTTGAGTGTTTAGTTGAAGGTTTCGCAGGATGATTTGATGTTTTAACTGGTTAGTTTAAAACTGAAATTGTTTTAGACACGAGTTGAAAACTTGTACCAAGTGGATGCACCTTGTCGCTAACGGTTGGCGGTATGGTTGGTTGCCGATTTCGAAGCACTTTCCTATCAAGTTACACTGAACTTGATGCGTGGCAGGATGTTTAGATAAACACTTAAACCACAATGTTTTATACCGTGTGTTGGCAATCGTGTTTTATTTTAATGTTTTTTTAAATCCTTTATGTGAAATGGAATCGAATCCCACTTTTTCATAGAACTTTACCGTATCTTTTCTGTCAGCTTCTGTAATAAAAACTATTTGAGAACATTTTTTTTGCTTACCAATTCTTTCAAGTTCAGACAATAATTTTCGTCCAATCCCATTTCCTTGAAGATTCTCGTCAACAACAAAATTCTCCATCACTAAGAAAGGGATACACTCTCCATAAAGTTCTTCACATATAATTCCTTGAATCGTGCCTACAATATTTTGGTCTTTCACTGCAACTAAAAAGATATATTTATCATCCTGTGAAATTTGCGAAAACTTTTCTTTCATTTTGGAAAGGTTCATTTTGTCACCCCAAAATAAGGTATAAAGTTTTGCAACGTCTTCTAAATCTTCTTCTTTTAGTTTTCTGATTTTGAAATCAATATTATTCATTTATTATCCAACTATATTTTAAATCATAGACAGGAATTAATCTGTCAGGAATTGAGGATTTTGAGTCATATAAAAAATTAACCCCAATTTTATCGTAAAACCCTTTTGCAAATGGGTCAAAAAAAATTAATAAGTTCCGAATTCCCATTTTCTCAGAAATATTCTTTGCACGATTTATCATTTGTTTTCCAGTACCAAAGTTATGATAATCAGGTCTGATAAAATATGTTTTAACCAAAATCCTTTTTGTACAAATATCTCCCCTGAATAAAAATCCGCTTTATTTTCAACAATAGAATAAAATTATAAGACTGAATCCCCAAGGGTTGCTTTATTTACAATATTTTGGTTTAAATATTCCTCAGTAATAGTCAGTTCGTCTTTCCAAATTTCATAATACTCGACAGGGTAATTCCAATGTCTTTTTGCTGAGAATGCTATTTCAGTCAGAATGTCCGAATCTGAATAATTTGCTTCCGTAATCTTTACATTTTGGCTATCAATCATTTTAGTTACTCGGTGTTCTTTTAACATGGTTGCCAACGGTTGAGGCTATACACAGTGTGGGATTGCGGGCTACTTTTCTGTCCACCAACATCGAAGTTTGAGCGAAGCAGAATGCTTGAATAACCACTGAAACCCTTATTGCATATAGCCCTTAGCAGTAGGACTGTCTATTTTTCCTCTAAAATTTTCAACAATCGTTCATTCAAATACAATTTTTCTTTTCCGACTTTTACCGACTTTAAAAATCCGTTTTCTTCCAATGCTATTAAATAATTCCCAACTGTTTTGAGGTTCCCTATATTTTTATTAATCAAGTGTTGGCGTTTGGTGTAGGGCAGACGGAACAAAATTTCAACTAAATCTTTGGAGTAAATTTTTGGTAGTTTCGTTTTTATTTCCTCTGTCGTTTTGTCTATGGCTGTTGTGATTTTACTTAAACGCTCCAATCCTCTGTTTGACGTTTCTTCAATCATATCCAACATATACAAAATGTAGTTTTCCCAATCGTTTTTTTCGGTTACGCTACGCAAACTTTTGTAATAATCCGCTTTGTTTTTGATGATGTATTCGCTCAAATAAATGGCTGGTGTATCGAGTAAACCCGAAAGTTTGAGGTATAGCAAAAGTAAAATCCTTCCTGTTCTTCCGTTTCCGTCTGCAAATGGGTGAATTGCCTCAAATTGATAGTGCATTAACGCCATTTTAATTAATGGGTCAATGGTCTCATTTTCATTGATAAACTTTTCCAAGTTCGCCAACTTTTCACGGATAATGGCTTCGTCACTTGGTGGTGTGTAAATTACTTCGCCCTTTGTGTTGCTTAAAGTTGTTCCGGGGGTAACCCGAATTGAAGCAGTATTTTGTTTAATACATTGAACAATGCTTCTGCAAAGGTTGGTTGTGATAAACGGCTTTTTCTTTAACTGTTCCAAACCTAACCAAAGTGCTTCTTTGTAACTCAATACTTCTTTGGTTGCCGGATTTTCAATTTTTTTGTCAGCAACCAACGACTTATAAAGTTCATCGTTTGTGGTGATGATGTTTTCTACTTCCGAACTCGCTTTTGCTTCTTGTAAATAAATGGTGTCTAAAAACAAAGTTGGATTGGGTAAGTTCGTCAAAGTTCCGTTCAGTTGAGCCAATGCTCTACCAGCCGAAATCGTTTTACGCAATATCTCTTTTGTTTCTATATCTGCATTTGGTGGCAACAAAGGCAGGTCGTTGTACGGTATATTTTTATCAAATTTGCTCATTACGTTCAAGTGTAAGTATTACTCTCGTTTCTGATACGAGGGCAAAAATACAAAAAAAATACTCTCGTTGTAGTAATAAGGGTAAAAATTACTCTCGTTAGCCTCGCGTGTTGGCAACAATATTTTATTCGGTTATTATTTTAAAATATTTCATATTATATGTAATCAAATCTCCAATTTCCACCTTCTTTCCGCTGTAGGTCGCTTGTTCATTATCGCAAATATTTTTACTTACTTTCAAAAGCAAATTATATCCACCATTTTTTTTGTTTTTATCAACGATTACACCAGTTATTAAACATCCATA
The DNA here is from genome assembly GCA_028698105.1 of Petrimonas sp. Lineage (GTDB taxonomy): Bacteria > Bacteroidota > Bacteroidia > Bacteroidales > Dysgonomonadaceae > JAQVEB01. Next base: position 5,620 of record JAQVEB010000065.1, read on the forward strand.
ATCAGCTCCATTTGTATACACAGACCAAGTTTGAGTTGGGACTTTCACAGTATTTCCGATATTCAATCCTTTAAATTTCGTTTTAATCTCTTTTTGGGTCAACTTATTCTGTCTTCGAATTTTGTCAAGGTCATGGAAGTCTGGTTCAAATTCCCTAATGACACAAGGTTTTTCGGTTTTAAAAAGTCCTTTTTGGAAGGCTTGCGAGTGCAATTCTGGTAATTTTTCAAATTTTTTTTTCCGTAGTCTGTCAACTTTTTTAGGTGACATAAAATCATATGTAGAAGCCAAAAACAGAATTATCTCTACATTTTCGCATTCTTTTGGTACTGTGATTGTTGCCCATTCATATCCAACTCCAGCGAAAATTAATTTATATTGTCTTTGGGTAATTTAATTTTAAAATAACCATCAAAGTCAGATTTTCCAATTTCGATAGTGTCTTTGTCAAATATTGAAATGCCAATGGCAGTTTCCGAAAACTGGTCAATTATCCTACCATTTATTGTCCGTTGTCCAAATGCAGAAACAATACAAAAGATGAATAATATGGAATATGTTATTTCAAATTTCATTCGTTTTTCATTATTGTTGCCAACGGCGGGAGCTTTCCACATCGCCTGCCATTACTTATACAAAATGTTAGGCACTGGCATTATTTTATCAATTTATTATCTTTCTCAAATATCATGATAATTCTACTGTCATTTCTATTGTCAGGGATTACTTGCCCTTGAATTAACCCAGGATAACCTAAACTAACTTTGATTTTATCATCAACGCTTGTCATCATAGGGTCTATAACAATACAATCACAACTCGCTGAAGAATAGCTAGGCCAAAAATATCCTGAATAAATTAGTATCCCATTAGCTTTTACTGCAAATGCAACTCCAAAAACAGAATGTTCTACTTCATCAATCGCATTTTTGGCTTTGTCAGAAATCTGAAATTCGTAATTTACTGAATCATAAGAGATAAAATCCGAGTAGCTTATTAGTGGTGAGGCTTTAGTCTTAACTGTTGTTTCATCAATTTGAAATGAATTCTCAATCTTTGAATACGAGTCTAATAAGAATAATTCAACCTTTTCGTCTGAGTTAACTTCGTCTTTTTCGCATCCGAATGTTAATATACTCAAAATACCGATAATTGTGTAAGTGAAGATTTTTTGTCTCATCGCTTTATTATTTTAGGATTATTGTCATTTATTAAGTTGAAACTTTCTGTCTTATGGTTGCTTGTGCCTAATCGGCGGGAGCTTTCCGCAGGGCTCTCTGATTAATTGTAATTATCGGTTTGGGGCTTTGCGTTCGGGCGGGTTTCGAAGCACAAAGTTTCAATTTATTACTAAAGTTGATTAGAAGCACAAAGCTCCAAGTTTGCACGTCAGCCCGGCTGACGCAAAACCCGTGTTATAGCCAGTTGTTCTCATCCTGTCGTCAATGTTTTTAGTCCTTCAGGTATTTCAAAATATTGTTTTTTGTCAAATGTAAATGGTCCGATTGCTTTATAGTCAGTTAAATCGGGTTCTGAATAATTGTTTTCATAACCAAAGTCTTTCCAAATTACGTCTTTCTCTGTCACTTCAATTTTTGCGGTTATTGCACCGCAACCAATGTCACCGCACTCAGGACAAACATAAAAACAAGTCCGCCCAGTTTCTAATTCAGGCTTTGCATGTCCTAAAAACTCGTCTATCTGTGTGTTCTCTTTGTTGTCTGTCCAACCAAAAGTCCCAATCAAGTCAAAGTCTGGAAGTCCAAAAAGTTGTCCGAGAGATTGTCCTGAAACAATAAAGTCAAAATATTTTCTTTCAGCTTTTGTCGAGCCGTTATTGAAAGTTTCACCTTTTCTATGTCCGTGTCCTAATATTAGTGTGTCCATTTACAATTGGCTATAACACACAAATATACGCAACTATTTCCATCCGACAATAAAAAAACAACATATTTTTACGTTTTTAGTCATTGCTCTATTCTTTAGTACGTTATCTGTTGAACAATCGTTGCGTATTTTGCATTATAGTGATGTTCTAAGGAAGAATAAATGGTGTATTTAACATATTAAAAATACGTGTAATGGATTTCAGAGATAAACTATTTCAATTTAAACCGGGCAAACACAATGAGAAAAGAGTTCTTTGGGTTCGGTTCGAGCGCAATTAGGAATTACTCGGGCATCAATCCGTTAAAACTACCGAAATATACACTCACGTTTCCGATATTTCCAAGTCGAAAATAAAAAGTCCGTTGGATTTACTTTGAGCAACTCTCCTGCAAAACTAATCATGAAGGCATAGAGACATCTCTCCAAAATTCCACATTATTTCACTATCTTTGGACATGAAATGTTCGACCGCTTTTCTCTCTCTTGTGGAGAGAGTACTCCCGCAAAGCGGGAGGGAGAGAGGCTACCCTGCAACGCGTACCTCTCAACTCAACATGCCGACGACTTTGTGTCGCTATCGAGATAAAGCAGCGCTTTCGTCTCGACGCATAACCCGTGACAAAAAGGGTAGTAATTGGTAATTAGTAATTAGAAATTGATAAAACCATGTCCGACGACAAAAAAATTATTTTCTCCATGGTGGGCGTAAGCAAAACGTTTCCGCCACACAAACAAGTATTAAAAGACATTTATCTCTCGTTTTTCTACGGCGCCAAGATCGGCATCATCGGGTTGAACGGTTCGGGAAAATCCACGTTGCTGAAGATCATTGCCGGCATCGAAAAAGAATATCAGGGCGAAGTGGTCTCCGATAAAAGTTTTTCGGTGGGTTATCTGGAGCAGGACCCGAAGCTGGACCCCGACAAAACCGTGATTGAAGTGGTTCGCGAAGGCGTGCAACCCGTCATGGATCTGCTGGCCGAATACGAAGACATCAACCTGAAATTCGGATTGCCGGAATATTACGAAGACGAAGACAAAATGAACCAACTCTTCGCCCGTCAGGCCGAATTGCAGGATAAATTAGATGCCGCTGACGCGTGGAATATAGATAACCGCCTCGAGCGCGCGATGGATGCGTTGCGTTGTCCACCCGAAGAGCAACCCGTCCGCGAACTGTCGGGAGGCGAACGTCGCCGCGTGGCACTGTGCCGCCTGTTGTTGCAGGAGCCCGATGTGCTGCTGCTCGACGAGCCCACCAACCACTTGGATGCCGAGTCCATCGACTGGCTGGAACAACACCTGCAACAATACGCCGGCACAGTGATCTGCATCACGCACGATCGCTACTTCTTAGACCACGTTGCCGGCTGGATACTGGAACTCGACCGCGGCGAAGGTATCCCCTGGAAAGGGAACTACACATCGTGGCTGGAACAGAAAACCAAACGCATGGAGCAGGAAGAAAAGCAGGTGAGCAAACGCCGCAAGACGCTGGAACGCGAGCTTGACTGGATACGGATGGCGCCAAAAGCGCGCCACGCTAAAGGAAAAGCGCGTTTGAACTCGTACGAGCAATTGTTGAATCAGGATACGAAAGAGCGCGAAGAAAAATTAGAAATATTTATCCCCAACGGTCCTCGTCTCGGAAACAAGGTGATTGAAGCCGTCGGCGTGAAAAAAGCGTTCGGCGACAAACTGCTGTTCGACGATCTGAATTTTATGCTTCCGCCTAACGGAATAGTGGGTGTTATCGGGCCCAACGGCGCGGGAAAAACCACGCTTTTCCGCCTGATCCAGGATATGGAAAAAGTGGATGCAGGAACATTCGACGTTGGCGAAACGGTTGTTACGGCGTACGTGGATCAGTCGCATGCGGCCATTGACCCCGAAAAAACGGTGTATCAGGTGGTTTCGGGTGGTTCTGAATTTGTGCGCGTCGGCGGAAAAGATGTGAACGCGAGAGCGTATTTGTCACGGTTCAATTTTTCGGGCGCCGATCAGGAAAAACTGTGCGGTGTGCTGTCGGGTGGGGAACGAAACCGCTTGCACCTGGCGCTCACGCTCAAAGCCGGAGCCAACGTGCTGCTGCTCGATGAGCCGACCAACGATATCGACGTGAACACGCTTCGCGCCCTGGAAGAAGGCCTCGAAAACTTTGCCGGTTGCGCCGTGGTGATTTCGCACGACCGCTGGTTTTTAGACCGCATCTGCACCCACATCCTCGCATTCGAAGGAAATTCGGAAGTGTTCTACTTCGAAGGTTCGTACAGCGATTATGAAGAAAATAAGAAGATGCGCCTCGGCAACGAGGAGCCGAAGCGGGTGAGGTATCGAAAGTTGTAAATGAGTCTCGATGCCGACACAAGGTCGTCGGCATTTCGGGTTAGCCCCTCTCTAAATCTCTCCCCACAAGGGAGAGACTTTGAGCGGCTTTAAAGTAATCAACCCGAAGGGGGAGGGGTTATGAAGAAATAAAACAGATTTCATAAAGCACTAAAGTCTGTCATCAGACATTTTTTATATCAAAAATATAGACGAGTGAAAAAAATAATTTTTTCCGTGTGGTTTGTGTCGCTCGCTTTCGGCGTGTACGCACAAACGGTTACACTCAGCGGATTCGTGAAGGATTCCGTGTATCAGACACCCGTCGCGAACGCCATCGTTTCCGTGAATGGAGCGCGGCTGGGAATGATCACCAACGAAGCGGGCGAATTCTCGTTCGATGCGCCCCTCGATTCTCTGGCAAGCAACACGCTCACGGTTTACGCTCCGGGTTACAGGATCGCCACGGTGCCGATGAAAGCAGATCATTCCTATCTGATCGTGTCGCTTTCGCCGGTGCCGAAAGAAACTTCGCCGGGTATCTTCGGCGAGGGCAAAAACGGCTCTCCAAGTCCGTTTAACAGGTTCGTTGGCGCAGTAGCCAACATCATTATAAACGATTGGATCCCGTTGGGAAACCCCGAAACCAACAAATTCGATTTCGGACGTGTACAACGGCTGGCAAGCATCAATCCGGTGGAAGGCCTGCGAATCCAGCCGGGAATAGCATCTACAACGCGGTTGAATCCGCATTTTTTTGTGAAAGGTTACACCGCATACGGGTTCAAGGATAAGAAATTCAAGTACCGCGGCGAAGTGGTTTATTCCTTCAACGATAAGGTATATCACGATCAGGAATATCCCAAACACAACCTGAGTTTTGTTTACGAGAACGATGTGTTTGCTTTTGGCGAGATGCACCCAAGGGCGCTCAACGACTTGTTGCTGGTAACTTATCGCCGTTCGAAGAACGCGATGCTTTACCGTCGTTTTACGGAGGTGAATTTCGAGAAAGAGTCGCTGTCAGGTTTTGCTTATCAGGTATGGTTCAGAAACAGCGGCATGAGGCCCGTCGAGGGATTGGATTTCATTCGCATGGAACAGGACGGAAGTTTGTCTTCGTTGCCCAAGCTGACGACTTCGGAGGTCGGAACCCAGCTTCGATATTCATTCGGGGAAAATTACGAACAAAACCGCAGAAAACGAAAACTGCTCACTCCCGAAAAACCGGCTATCTTTCTGTCGCACCTTATCGGGTTGGATGGCTCTTTTGCCGGATCGGGCTTTTATCACCGAACGGAAATTTCGGTTCAAAAACGATTCTCGCTGGGCAAATACGGAAGAATGGACGCTGTTGCCGAAGCGCAAAAAATCTGGAACCGTGTTCCTTTTCCGTTGTTGCTCTACCCGAACCAACGCAACAAATACCAAATCGAAAATAACGCTTTTTTTCTCACTCCTGCATTGGAATTCGCGGGCGACGAACAATATATGCTACGCACCACTTTCGTGGGCGACCAGTTGCTCTTTCACCGTGTGCCAGTCCTTCGCAAGCTGGGATTTCGCGAGTTATTCTCCATACGCAGCTTAACCAGCCGGTTGAGTGAGAAAAATATCCCCACACGCGAAAATGGACTGCTGATCTTTCCCGAAGGGACGATGCGCATGGGCGCAACGCCGTATGTGGAAGCAGCCATCGGGATTACGAATATTTTGGGCTTGTTGCGCGTGGAATACGTTCACCGGTTGACGTACCGGGATAACCCGGGCGCGCTTCTCGGAAAGGTGAGGGTGGACGTAACGCTGTGAGTCGGGATGAAAACTCTGCTCCGTCCCGATGCCGATACGCAGAGTCGTCGGCATTCCGGGTTGCGGGGTACGGGTTCGGGAAGAATCCGGCAGGATTCAAATGTTTGTAGATTAAACCATCGTCAATGAATGTTCGACTCCGTACGGAGTAGCATAAAAAATAGGGAATTCCTCTACCGAATAAATGATCCCCACGGAATCAAGCGCATTAATCCTTGTAAAAATGAATACTTTACCGGGAAAATTATAGCAAAAAACAGGAATTATCTCCTTCCCGAAAATCTGCGGATGAGCAAAATAGCCAGAGCAATGATGGCAGCAATGATTAAAACTCCCACCCATACGCCGGCCTTGAAAATTCCACCTACGACTTCACACGAAGTGAAAAAGAATAAAAATAAGGAAAGTAACAAAATTTGATAAGATTTCATACCATTGGATTTTAAATTGATCATACTATAAAAACAGACAACTCGCGGGAATTGTTTTTGCAAACGGAACCGAAAAGAAAATATCGGTCTTATATAAAGCGTTGCACCGGTTATCGGTGAAACGTTTTTTTTGTGTTATCTTTGTTACCGCCGATGCGCATAAATGATAAACAGGAAACAGCCAAATGGCAGATTGGATAAACATATTCAGAGAAAAAGCGAACGACGTGTGGATCAACGTGTTCTGGAAGCATCCTGCGCATTTGTGGGCGCTTAAGGTGACGGTTTCCATTGCTTTTTTGCTGATCCCTGCCGAGCTTCTTTTTCATAACTCGTTTATTGGAACAACACTTGCCTTGGGCGTGGTTGCCATGTCGCTCGGCGAAACCGATGTGCATCCGCACGGACGATTGAAATCGGCCGCAATTGCGCTGGGGGTGTTTTTTGTAACGAGCAGC
>JAQVEB010000357.1 GCA_028698105.1 Petrimonas sp.
GGGAAACAAAACCTTTATACAATTGCCTTGCAATTCAAGGAAGGAGACGAATTTGTGAAAGAGCTCGATATTGTCCCCGCCGGAGGTAAAACCGGAAAACAAGGTTTCGCAAGAAGCAATTGAAGCCAACAACAAACGCCTTGCTAGCGAAGACTCCATCCGCAATGCCTATATTGCTACCTTTATTTCGCATGACGATGCCGTAGCTTTTGCCAAACAAATCGATGCCGACACCGCCTTGACAGCAAAATTCCTGACAAAAAGCCGCGGCAATTGGCGCGAAATTCAAACATTTCTGACCGATGCGTCGAAAAACGGCAATGTGGCTACAGCGTTGAAACTTCTGGAGGTGATTGCCGAAAAAGATCTTCGCGACACCCCTGCCTCGGTGCTGAAAGATCACCTCGATAACGTAACTCCGGAAAATTCCGATATCTTTTATCGTTACGTGCTGAACCCTCGTATCGATAACGAATTGATCACTCCCTACCGGGGATGGCTGCAACAACATATTCCCACGGAAATAAAAGAAAAAGCCGCCACAGACCCCGCATCGCTGGTGGAATGGGTAAACCGGATAAAAACTGCCGACGAATTCAATCCCCAATACATTCCCATTTCGCCGATAGGGGTCATGAAACTCGGCATGGCCGACTCAAGATCGAAAAATATCTTTTTCGTTGCCGTATGCCGTAGTTTACATATTCCCGCACGACTGGAAGAAATTACCGGAAAACTTCAATATTATCACAATAATCGGTGGCACGACGTGAATTTTGACGCCGGCGAAGCAATGGCTGCTGCACCAAAAGGCTTTTTACAGCTCAACTATACCCCCTTGCAAACATTGAAAAATCCGCTGTACGATACCCATTTCACCATTGCCAAAATTGCCGGAGGAAGCATGCATCGCCTGAACTTCCGCAACACCGAAGGAGCGGAATCGACCGTCAGCTTACAAAGCTTCTTTCAACAACCTGTGGAAATTGAAGAGGGTTACTACATACTTATCACCGGAACACGCATGGCAAGTGGAAAAGTTCTTGCACGCGTTACAACCTTCAACATTGAAGAAGGCAAAACCACACCCGTGGATTTGATTTTACGCAGAGACGATAAAGATATCCAGGTTATCGGTGAAATGGATCCCGAAGCCTTGTTTTTGCCGGAAAATAAATCCAACCCACAATCGATCCTTGCCACTACCGGCCGAGGATATTTCATCGTAGGAATTCTAGGTGCCGGTCAAGAACCTTCTAACCATTTTCTGCGGGATCTTGCACGACTGAAAACCGATTTCGAAAGCTGGAACAGGGGCATTATTCTTTTGTTCCCGGACGAAGACCAATGGAAACGGTTTGATAAAGCCGATTTCACGGAATTGCCCTCAACCATCACTTTCGGCATCGATAAAGACAGCAACATTACCAATCAACTGGTAAAGAACCTGAATTTGGCATCGGCCAACAATCTGCCTATTGTGGTTATAGCCGACACATTTGGCAGGGTAGTCTACGTTTCACAAGGGTATAAAATCGGAATTGGCGACGAATTGATTCAAATTATAAAGAGGCTGTGAAACCATGCTCACTATTTTTCTGGTCATAGTGTCCGGTATGGCAGTAGGGTATGTTGCCCGAAATATTCCCGCTACACGATACACGGGAAAAATCATCGGGGTCCTTATTGCGTTGCTGTTGTTTTCCCTGGGTTTATCCGTCGGAACAAATGAACACGTGATCGCTAATTTTCGGTTCATCGGCCTGGATGCCTTTGTAATCGCCGCAGCTGCTACACTGGGAAGCGTACTCTGCGCAGCTTGGGTATACCGAAAATTCTTCCGAAAAAAAGATAAAGAGTCATGAGGGATTCCCTGATTTATCTGCTGGTCTTTGCCTTGGGCATTGTGCTTGCCCTTGTGGGATGGATACCCGAATTGTTCATTCCGGACGATATGGCAAAAGGAATATTGTACCTTCTTCTGTTTTTCGTTGGAATCCAGATCGGATCGAGCAAGCATCTCTTTTCGGTGGTAAAATCGCTCGGTTTTAAAATCATGCTCGTTCCCGCAGCCACAACCATTGGAACATTTGCTGCCGTTACATTAGCAAGTTTTTTGCTGCCCCACCGATCGCTTACCGATTGCCTTTGCGTAGGATCAGGATTCGCATACTATTCGCTGTCGAGTATTCTTATTTCGGAATATCGCGGAGCCGAATTGGGAACAGTTGCTTTACTGGCCAATATCATACGCGAATTCTTTGTGCTTGTGTTTGCTCCTTGGATGGTGAAGTATTTCGGTAAATTGGCACCGATTTGTGCCGGTGGCGCTACCACAATGGATACCACCTTGCCCATAATCACAAAATTTTCGGGATCGGAGTATGTGATGGTAGCCCTTTTTCATGGAATAATTATCGATTTTTCCGTTCCGTTATGGGTAAGTTTTTTTCTCTCATTATAAAAATGAACAGTTTCTCAACAAAAATCAAAAACACAAAACATTTTCGAATTAATGATGTTTTTTTAAATATGGAGAGAATTTAAAAGATGAGGGTATTTATCAATGTATTAATCATCTATCTTACTTTAAATATCTATGCTTTTTGGAGAGGATGGAAAACGCTGGCCAACTGCAAAAACTGGCGTATTCTATTTGTTGCTGTGTTCGGTATTGAATTTATCCTTTATATTACCGGTTTGATTTTCCGCAACCACCTCCCTTACGCCTTTGTGCATTTCACCCGCACGATGGGTACCACCTGGATGCTTTTTCTGTTTTACGCCATCCCATTCGTATGGATTACTGATTTGATTTTTTATATTCGAAAAAAGAAAGCACCTCCTGATTGGTATCAACCCGAAAAAGAAAAGAAACATAAAGCACATACCTTTATTTTTATTTTGC
>JAQVEB010000358.1 GCA_028698105.1 Petrimonas sp.
AACGAAGTGAGGAATCTAAAAAACATTTATTCAACAAGTGAAAATAAAACGATAGAAATAAACTTTAAAAAATCCCCGCACCAACTCCCCCTTTAGGGAATTTAGGGGTAAATGTTATGGACAAAGATCAAATCAGAGAAGTTATCGCACGGCGTGTTGCGCTCGAACTCAGAGACGGCGATGTAGTAAACCTGGGAATCGGAATTCCCACGCTTGTGCCAAACTATTTAAAGCCCGACGTGAAAGTGATCCTTCAATCGGAAAACGGCATGATCGGTATGGGCAGAACACCCGAACCGGGACAGGAAAATCCGTATTTCACCAACGCCGGAGGCGGTTATGTGCTTCCCAACAAGGGCGCGGCCAGTTTCGACAGTGCTACATCGTTCGCGATTATTCGTGGCGGACACGTGGATGTGAGCGTTCTCGGCGCCATGCAGGTGGACGAAAACGGCGATCTTGCCAACTGGAACATTCCCGGGAAAATGGTTCCCGGAATGGGAGGCGCCATGGATTTGCTGACGGGAACCCGCAAAGTGATTCTCGCGATGGAACATACCGCCAAAGGCAATCCGAAAATTATGAAAAAATGCACGTTGCCGCTCACTGCCAAAGGACAGGTAGATATGATCGTAACCGAAATGTGCGTCATCGAAGTTACCGATAACGGCTTGCTCGTTACCGAAATTCATCCCGAATTTACTGTGGAAGATGTGCAGGCAGCTACAGAAGCGACCTTGCATTTCAGTGGGAATTTGAAATTGATGCGCGGCGTCTGACCGCTAAAAGTCGGTCTGACGCATTTTTGTAATACCTAATTGTCTAAACATCTAACAATCTATAAAATGAAAAAAGTATTTATCGTATCAGCAAAACGCACGCCCATAGGCAAGTTTATGGGTAGTTTGTCCACCATCAAACCGGGGCAATTGGGCGCGATTGTCATCAAATCCATCCTGAAAGAAACCGGTATGGACGGTGCAAAAATTGACTCGGTCATTGCCGGAAACGTACTTTCCGCCGGACAAGGACAAGGCGTAGCCCGCCAGTGCTCCATCAGTGCGGGCATTCCCGCCGAAGTGCCTGCCTACGCCATCAACATGGTGTGCGGAAGCGGAATGAAAGCCGTGATGAACGCCGTTTCCGAAATCCGTAGCGGTTCCGCATCGGTAATCATTGCCGGAGGCGTGGAAAATATGTCCGATGCCGGATACATTCTGCCTTCATCGGTGCGAAACGGTGTCAAAATGGGTAATTTTAATGCCATAGATCACATGGTTAATGACGGATTGACCGATGTCTTCAACAACTATCACATGGGAATTACGGCGGAAAACGTGGCAGACAAATTCGGAATTTCGCGCGAAGCGCAAGATGCTTTTGCTTACAGTTCGCAACAAAAAGCCATCGCGGCAGTTGACGGCGATAAGTTTAAAAATGAAATTGTTCCCGTGGAAATCGTTACGCGTAAAGAAACGATCGTGTTCGATAAAGACGAGTTCCCCAATCGCACAAGCACCCCCGAAAGGTTGGCAAACCTTCGTCCCGCCTTCAAAAAAGACGGAACGGTAACCGCTGGAAACGCATCGGGAATCAACGACGGTGCGTCGTTCGTGATGCTTGCCGATGAAGAGGCCGTTGCCAAATACGGATTGAAGCCGCTGGCGGAAATCTTAGCCGTTGGCGAAGGCGGCGTCGCCCCCGAAGTGATGGGCTTAGGTCCCGTGCCTGCAATCCGCAAAGCGTTGCAACGTGCAGATATGAAACTTTCGGATATGGAAATTGTTGAATTGAACGAAGCATTTGCTGCTCAATCGCTTGGCGTAATCGAAAGCTTGATGGATGAGCACGGCGTTTCGCGCGAATGGATTGATGAGCGCACCAATCTTCACGGTGGCGCCATCGCGTTGGGACATCCCATCGGTGCATCGGGCAACCGAATCCTTGTTTCCCTCGTTCACGAATTGCAGATGTACAACAAAACCTACGGTTTGGCATCGCTCTGTATCGGCGGCGGAATGGGAACGGCGGTAATAATTAAAAATGTAAAGTAGAGACGTGATGCTTGCCGTCTCCAGATTACTGGATTGTTTTGTATCGGAGACGGCAAGCATTGCGTCTCTACAAACCATTCCTAAAATGGAAAAAAAATGGAAAAAATAATTATTCAAAAAGAAAATCACGTAGCTACGGTTACCATTAACGAACCCGATAAACTCAACGCGCTGAACACGCAAATTCTAAATGAATTAAATTCGGCTTTTGATATATTGGCTGCCGATACCGATGTCCGTGTGATTATCATAACCGGAGCCGACCGCTCTTTTGTTGCCGGAGCCAATATTCAGGAAATGGCGGGCATGAATTACGAAGAAGCGAAAGCATTTGGCGAATTTGGTTCATCGGTTTTCCGCAAAATCGAAACGTGTCCGCAACCCGTTATCGCGGCCGTAAACGGATTCGCGCTGGGTGGCGGAAGCGAGTTAGCGTTGGCCTGCGATATACGCATCGCATCGGAAAAAGCGAAATTCGGACAACCCGAAGTAGGTTTGGGCATCACACCCGGATTTTCAGGAACACAGCGATTGGCACGGCTTATCGGTTTTGCAAAAGCAAAAGAATTGATTTTTACCGGAAAAGTGATCACGGCAGCCGATGCATTGGAAATCGGATTGGTAAATCAGGTTGTAGCGCCTGAATCGTTGATGGACGAGGTAAAAGCAATGGCAGAATCTATCGCCAAACAAGCGCCCATAGCCGTCCAAAAATCGAAAGAAGCCATCAACAACGGTTGGGATTTACCCATTGAAGAAGGTATTGATTTGGAAGTGGATCTTTTTGCCCGATGCTTTGAAACCGAAGATCAGAAAAACGGCATGACGGCGTTTTTGAAAAAAGAAAA
>JAQVEB010000359.1 GCA_028698105.1 Petrimonas sp.
GAATACGAAATATCCCGACGAGAAAACCACCTGGGTTTTGCCGTACGTAACCCATAAACTGCGTTTGCGATACAGCCGCGCACTCGAAAGCGGATGGGATTTCCGTTCCACGGCCGATATGGCGATGTATCAGGTGCAGTATTTTCCACGGGAATACGGATGGATGCTCTCGCAGAATATCGGTTACCGGGGCGAAGGCAAGTGGCGCGGCGACTTCTTCGCGGCATACTTCAATGCCGACAGCTATTACGCCCGACTCTATTCGTACGAACGAAACATCCTCAACACGTTCTATATGCCTTCGTTCTATGGCAAAGGTATACGATTGGCGCTTTCCGCGCGATACGAACTCCTGTCCGATCTCTCTTTTTCCGTAAAGATCGGGCACACACGCTATTTTGACCGCGACGTGATCAGTTCCGGCACGGAACAGATTAACGGAAATCACCGCACGGACATATTCACGTATGTGAGGTGGAGGTTTTAATGTGGCAGAAACGCACGGCCGTGCGTCTATCCATAATCTGCGCAAATCCAAATAAATTCCGTATTTTTGCACCCTGATTCATCGCCAACACGTCGTTGGCATAATCACTATAAATATGGCAAACCCCATCCTTCAAATAGACACGCTCACCAAAAGCTTCGGCGATTTGGTTTTGCTGCGCGATGGTTCGTTCGGTATCGCCGAAGGCGATAAAACAGGGTTGATAGCCAAAAACGGCGCCGGAAAAACAACGCTGCTGAATATCCTGGTTGGTAAAGAGCCTTACGACAGCGGACGCGTGGTGTTTCGTAATGATTTACGCGTGGCGTATTTAGATCAGGAGCCGCAATTCGATCCTCAACTTACAGTGCTCGAAGCTTGTTTTCAGACCGAAAACGAAGCGGTGAAAGTGATTGCCCGATACGAGGAAAACCTTTCTTCAGGGAACCAGGACGGATTAGACGAGATTCTCACGCAAATGGATTTACTGAATGCATGGGATTACGAACAACGCATCAAACAGATTCTGTCGCAACTGAAAATTACGGATTTTAATCAGAAAATCGGCGAATTATCGGGTGGACAAATAAAGCGTGTGGCGCTGGCTAATGCTCTCATCGCTGAACCGGAACTGATCATTCTGGATGAACCGACTAACCACCTCGATCTGGAGATGGTGGAATGGCTGGAGGATTATCTTTCGCGAAGCACGCTGAGTTTGCTCATGGTAACGCACGACCGGTATTTTCTGGACAGGGTGTGCTCGCAAATTATCGAAATTGACGACCGTCAAATTTTCCAATACAAAGGCAATTATGCCTATTATCTGGAAAAACGCAACGAACGTCTCGCTGCGCGGGATGCCGAAACCGACCGGGCAAAAAACATTTATCGGAAAGAACTGGACTGGATGCGCCGGCAGCCCCAGGCCCGCGCCACGAAAGCAAAATCGCGCATTAATGCGTTCTACGAACTGGAAGAGAAAGCCAAACAACGCCGCAACGCCGATAATGTGCGGCTGGCGGCCAAAGGCTCGTATATCGGGAAAAAGATATTCGAAGCCAAACATATCACAAAACGTTTCGGCGATATCAACATTACCGATGATTTCAACTACATTTTCACCCGATACGAGAAAATGGGGATCATCGGCAACAACGGCACCGGAAAAACTACGTTTATAAAAATGCTGCTCGGGCTTGAACAACCCGATTCGGGCAGTTTCGATATCGGTGAAACCGTGAATTTCGGGTACTATAGCCAGGAAGGGCTGCAATTTAACGAAGAAATGAAGGTGATTGATGTGGTGCAAAGCATCGCCGAAGTCATTGATCTGGGCAATGGCAACCGGCTGACGGCATCGCAGTTTTTGCAACATTTTCTGTTTCCGCCGGAAAAACAACATAATTTCGTGTACAAACTGAGCGGTGGCGAAAAACGCCGGCTGCATCTTTGCACGGTACTGATCAAAAATCCCAACTTTCTGATCCTCGATGAGCCGACAAACGACCTTGATATTGTTACCCTTAACATTCTGGAAGAATACCTTATCGGGTTTAAGGGCTGCCTGATCGTTATCTCGCACGACCGCTATTTTATGGACAAAGTGGTGGATCACCTGCTGGTTTTTCACGGCAATGCCAAAATTCAGGATTTCCCCGGAAACTACACGCAATACCGCGACTGGAAATCCATTGAAGACAAGCAGCAATCGGAAGAATCGAAAACCGAAAAGGTTTCAAAGCAACCCGAAAAAGCAAAACCTGCCGAAAAAACCAAACTCACCTTTAAAGAAAAGCGCGAATTCGAGCAACTGGAGCAGGAAATATCTGATCTGGAAGACGAAAAAACCAAACTCACCACAGCGCTTTCGTCCGGCAGTCTCTCTACCGAAGAACTGATTGATAAATCCAACCGCATAACGCAAATCATTACGCTTATTGATCAAAAAACAACGCGTTGGATAGAATTGAGCGACTTTGCCTGATAATTCTATTTAGAACACGTATAAATAACTATCCCTGGTCTCATTTGCGAAACAATACATCATCTTTTTTTGCTAAATTTGTGCATCACAGTTTTTATTATAAATCTTTAAATTCACAAAAGATATGAAAAGTGTAAAAGGAACCCAAACAGAACAAAACCTGCTGAAATCGTTTGCAGGTGAATCGCAGGCGCGCATGCGCTATACTTTTTTTGCAAAAGAAGCCAAAAAAGAAGGATACGAACAAATTGCGGCCATTTTTCTGGAAACTGCCGAGCAGGAAATGGTGCACGCAAAACGCATGTTTAAATACCTTGAAGGAGGAATGCTTGAAATTACGGCAGCCTATCCTGCAGGAATGATCGGCACTACTGCGGAAAATCTTAAAGCTGCCGCCGAAGGAGAGAACGAAGAGTGGACAGACCTC
>JAQVEB010000066.1 GCA_028698105.1 Petrimonas sp.
AAGGTAAAATAGAAACCAGCAAGGCAAAGATCGAGAAATATAACAAACAGATTGATAATGTGCGTAACAGCAAGGAGTACGACCATCTTTCGAAGGAGATTGAATTTGAAACGCTGGAGATTGAACTTGCCGAGAAACGAATCCGGGAATTCACCCAAGATACGAAAAGCATGAAGGAACAGGTTGACACCGCCAACGAGCAGTTAAAGGAAAAGACGCTTGACCTGGACCAAAAGAAAAAAGAACTCGACGATATTGTGGGTGAAACCAAGGCACAAGAAGAAAAAATACGCGATAAAGCCAAAAAAATGGAAGCAAGCGTTGAACCTCGTTTGCTCACTGCGTTTAAACGTATTCGCAAGAATGCGCGCAACGGCCTGGGCATCGTGCCCATCCAACGCGGCGCATGCGGCGGTTGTTTCAACAAAATTCCGCCTCAAAAACAAATGGACATTAAGCTGGGCAAGAAAATTATCGTATGCGAATATTGCGGTCGCATTATGATTGATCCTGAAATGGCGGGGATTTCGGAGTAAAACTCACTAAGTGTGACTTACAACAAAGAGGTTGTCTCAAAAGTAAAATCTGCTATCAAATTGTCATTCTGAATGGAGCTTTAGCGAAATGAAGAATCTGTTTAGCTTGACAATATAGATGTTTCACTTCGTTCAACATGACAAAATGAAACTACAGTGATGCTTTTGAGACAGCCTCTTTTGTTGTTTTATAAAGTCTCCCCTTCGGGGAGATTTAGAGGGGCTTTAGAATTTAAACGTAAATCCGCCCATTGCATTGAATCCTTGCGCCGGATAACCGTACCAAATATCGTACTTTTGGAACAAAAGATTATTGGCTTTCAGGTTGATGGATAGCGCATCGTTAATTTGGTAAATTGCACCAAGATTCAGGTCGTTGATGTTCGTCATTTTCACGTTTTCTCCTTTAAAATAGCTCCAACGATCGCCTTTAAAGTAATAATTCAGCGTGAATTTCAGATTGCTCATTGCCTGAAGATCGGCGCTTATGTCGGTCTCGATTCCAGGTAAATTATAAGCTTTTGCGTCTGAAATCTGCGCGTCACGGTACAAAGCATTGTTTACCGTATAGAAATTCTTTTTCACCCGCAACGCAATGTTGAGCGGCGCCCAGATATTCGATTGGATCATCGCGCCCGCGTGTGCGCGAGAAAGGTTTCCATAAACGGGTTTTAGTATTTCTTTTGTAATCCATCCGGCCCAAATTTCTGTCCCGATAAGCATATCATCTACATAATGATTATCTAACACCCAAAAATGTTCGTCGTCGGTTTTGCGGAAACCGCCGAAAATATCGAAACGGAATCCGGGCACTTCTCCAATCTTTGCGCCGGCTTCAATATCCAGGATGGAAAACGACGGTTTTACCGAAGCCATAGGTTGAATATAGCGTGATTCCTTCATTGTATTCAGATAAGTGTTATCGTCAATCCCGCCTTTTATATTTGCGTATAACGACGATTTTTCGGTGACGTTGAGCGATAACGATGCGTTGGGCACGACACGTATGGCGTTGTCGTTTGAAAATTGGAAAAGCACATCGGCCCCCAAGCGGGCTTTCCAGTTGTATCCGTCGAATCCGACATAAGGAGAAGCGCTGATCAACTGGAAGTTATAAATGCCCGGCAAGCTGTTATCGTTGTAAAACACGCCGAAATACCGGCCGTCCACACCTACGGTACTGTTCCATTCCTCAAAAGGTTTGTTCAGGCCCACCATCGCTTCAATCTGATTTCCTTTCATCCCGTTTTCTCCAGGGACACTGCCATATTTTGTAGTGAAGTTCCTGAAATCGAGCAATCCGGCGTAATTCAACCAGTCCGATTTCGATGAAGATACGTCTATTTTTACGTTGGCTACGCCCAATGCCTGATTTTCGATATCGTAAATGCGCGTGTCGCCAAACGTGTTCCCGTAATAATTGAACGCGGAGTGCGTGTATGCTCCCAGCAACCCAAGTTTAAACGCATCAAAAGCATGTTCGTATTTCAATTGTCCATGATTGTCCATAAAAAACGCCTTGTTGCTCGAAGGATCACTTTCCTGCACATAGTTTATGTCGCCGTTGGCGGAGTTGTGCAAAAACAGGAATCCGAGCGTTTGCTTCGCGTTCTCGATAAGCCGGTAACCCAGCGCGCCGTCAATGTTCGCATAATTTCCCGCATTGAGCGAGATATAGCCTTTCTTCAAGTCATAAGGTATATCGGTCATGATGCTTCCCGGGCGGGGCATAGCAATTTCCAGCGGCGGCGTGGTGCGTCCGGCCCAATTGGAATATGCCGTGTTGGCTTTTTTCACCGTAGGTTCGCGCAACGCCGGGAGCGATGTGATTTTATTGGCATCTTGCAACGTGGGGTTAAATTCGCGTTCCAGTTCCATTTGGCGGCGAAGCAAGGAATCCTGCTGTTGGGCGAAAATGCCGGTGGACGCTAATAAGGCAGCTATTACGATGTATTTTTTCATATTTCTTGTTTTTTCTCGCAGATTTGCGCTGATCTTTTCGCAGATTCATGCGGATTTTTAGTCTTCTAATTTATTTGCAATTCGTTTTATACCAGAGGCGATATCGATTGTGTTGAAATTAACCAATATGCCTAATTTTTTTCCTGATAGTTTTAAATATGTGAGCAATTGTTTATAATAAACATCATGTAATTCCTCAACTGGTTTTATTTCGATAATAACTTTATTTTCAACTAAAATATCAATTCGGTATCCGACATCTAACTTTATTTCTTCATATACCAAAGGGAGTCCGACTTGAGTCTTTATATTTAATCCGGCTTTCGCCAACTCATAATAAAGTACGTTTTCGTAAGTGGATTCAAGTAATCCAGGTCCAAGCGCGTTATACACCTTGAAAATAGAACCTCTGATAATATAAGATAATTCGTTTTCTGTCATCTTTTTAGCGAAAATCTGCGTTTCAATCGGCGAAAATCTGCGAGAAATAACTATTAATTAAGCCTTTCGTTGATCATTTGCTGAATGTCGGCTTCGGTGCCTTTGTAGTTGGCTTTCAGACTTTCCAGGTATTGTTTTGCCTGAAAATCATCGCCTTTGGCTTTGTATGTATCCGATAAAACGATCAGTGCGCGAGCCATCCAATACTGATGAGGCGTACCGGTTTTCATAAACTCTTTTACCTGAGCCTCAGCTTTATCGTACGATTTCCACCTGTAATAAGTGTCTGCGAGGATAAATTGTGCTTCTGCGCCATAAACGCTTCGCGTATCTTTGGCTATCGCCTGAAAATCGGCCATGGCTTTATCGGTTTCGTTGGTCTGCTGATAAGCCTTTCCTCTCAGGTAATGGGCTTCAGTAGAAACCTCCGGCGAAAGATTGGCATTTGCCAACAGATCGGTAGCAGCGCGTGCTGCTTCGTGGTAACTACCCAATTTTGTTTGTGTGCGAACAACACCCATTTGTCCTGTTTGCTGGTTGGAAGCGCTGCGTGCCACATTCGCGAGCTTGGAATAATCGGCCAGCGCCATGCGATAATCGCCACCGGCATATTCGGCATTCGCGGCATAAACCAACACATTGTCGAGATATTTTACGCTGTTGGCATCAATTACCTTGCGAAAATACGACAGGGCTTGTGATTTGTTTCCCTTTTCATCGGCCATCACACCGAGGTAATAGTTCGCATCGCTGCTGTAGGCTCCGTTAGGATAACTTTGCAGGTAGCGCGTCATTGCCGTTTCGGCCTGCGCTCTCGACCCGCGCATATAAATGCCTTCGGCAGCCAGATACGTGAGCGAATCCTGACGCGATGTAGAGATGCGCATTCCCCCGGGAAGCGAATTGGCGTCATTCACATAAGACTGAATATCGTTCATATCGCGATAGACCGTTTCCAGCGAAATGAGCGCCGTTTTGGCATCATCCGATCCGGGGAAGTTTTTGATCACACTTTTGTAGGCGTCAATGCTGCGGTTATAGTTTTCGGTGTTGTAATACAACTGCCCGAGTTGAATGCCTGCCTGACTGGCAAGCGAACTTTTCGGAAAGTCCGAAACCAGTTGCTGCAAGACGTTTATAGCCTCCTGTTCGCGACCGAGCATAGTTAATGCACGACTTTTTTCGTAAAGCGCATCATCGAAATACTGCGAGTTGGGATAGCGGCGCATTAAATCGTCCAGCGCGGTTATTTTTCCCTGATAGTTGCGTTGCAAGCCCATCACGAAAGCTTTTTGATAAGCCGCATAATCGGCTGCCGACGGGTTGGCGGTTGCCGCTTGCGCGTAGTAATTTTCGGCTTGCGCGAAATTGCGGTTGTAGTAGTACGAGTCGCCAATACGGTTGTAGGCATCGGCATATTCGGCACGATTTTTATTGTTTTCCACCGATATATAGCGTTGAAACGCATTCAGCGCCGACGCGTACAGCTGTTGCTTGAAACGCGTATAACCGAGGTTATAAAAGCCAAGCGCGTAATTTTCGTTGGAAGGTGAAGCATTCTGTGTGAAGGCGGCAAAATCGGCTTCGGCATTGGCGTAATTACCAAGCCGGTAATACGATTCTCCCCGCCAGTAATAGGCGTTGCTCTTTGCGTTGGCATCGTAATCGCCCATGGCGATACTGTTATTGAAAAATCGGACAGCCTCGTTGAGATTTCCATTGATGAATTGTTGAGCCCCCAGTTGAAAAAGCACCATCTGTTTGGCTTCCAGAATGCGGCGTGCCGGGTTGGATATGCGGTTGATGGCTGCCAGGGCGGCTTCGTAATCTTTGGTGGTTAGGAATGTTTCCGCCAGAATATCGTTTACCTGATTGGTATATTGTGAGTTGGGGTATTGCTTCAGAAAGTTCTCGAATAACGTGATGGATTCGCTGAAAACCGAAAAATTGGTTTCGTGTAGCAACAGAGCGTAATTAAACATAGCTGTTTCGCTGGTTTTCGGATCGAAGTTATCGCGCGAAGCCGCTTCGAAAGCCATTTGCGCTTTTTGTTTGTCTCCGGTTTTCAGATACATTTGTCCGAGTTGCAGTTGGGCGTTTTGAGAGAGTGCATCGCGCTCGCCCACAGCATATTGGAACATGCGTATCGCATCGCTGTATTTATTGGTTTCAGCGTAAGAAAGTCCCATGAAATAAGCATCGCCACGCAACGGTTTGTCGGCTTTGGCGAAGTAATTTTCGTAAAATGAAATTGCTCTCGTGGGTTGTCCTAAGCGGTAGTAAGCATTTCCGAGTACGCGATACATCTCGGTGTTGTGTTCGCTGCGCGGATAAGTGTTTACGAAAGCTTGCGACAGCCGTATGGCTTCTTCCATGTTTCCTTTGAAAAAGGTAGCTTGCGCGGAATAAAATGCGGCTTCTTCGCGGTATTCGGTATTGTTTTTCAATCGGTCGAAGCGGCGTAGGGCTGCATCGTAATCGCCGTTGGTGTAATCAATGTAGCCCAAATAGTAATCCGCTGCATCGTGATAGTTGGCGCTGTTTTGGTACAGCAGTCCGAAATAACGCTGCGCTTCTTTTTTATCGCCCAGTTGCAAATTGGTGTAACCCATCCGGAAGCTGTAGTCTTCCTGCTCCGAAGGAGTGAGGTAGTCGAGATCGGACTGATCGAACCAGAATTTAGCCAGTTTCCAGTCGCTTTTATCGAAATGCGATGAGCCGATCAGGAAAAGCACCTGATTACGATGAACGGATTCGGGGTGCGTGTCGAGAAATTCCTTCATCGTCTCGCCGCTGTCTTCCGTACCCCTGTAGAAGGAAGAAACCGCCATCATGTATTCGGCCTCTTCTTTCAGAAATCTGTCGTTGCCTTCGGCGAGGTATTTCGATAAAATGTCCTGGGCGCCCACGTAATTCCCGCTCAAAAACATTTCTTTCCCTTGATTGAAAAGCTTCTCGGGTTGAAAATGGTACGCTGTTCGCTGAGCCGTGGAAATTTGTGCTGCAACAGCAAGGAGTATTAATAGGATCGTTTTTTTCATATATATATTGTCTGTTTTTATTTCACGCAGATAAACGCGGATTTGCTTCGCTGATTAATAATCCGTCTTTATCTGTTTAATCTGTGCTGTCTGTGTGTTGTTTCTTTCTAATTTCTTAGACGCAAAGCATTGCGTCTCTACATTCTAACAGTCTAATATCTAATAATCTTTTATAACATTTTTTCAATTCCTTTACGTACGGATTCCAGCCCGAAATCGGCAGGATTCAACTTTTTCCGTTTGATGAACGAAAGTTCCGCAACATCGTCCTGTGCGTTTAATCCGTTGAAATCGTTAATATTGCACCGGAAAAACATGTCCAACGTGTGCACTTCAAACCCCGAATATACGTAAATATTGGGAATGGAGAAAAGGTATTGCATCGAAGTTATCGACAGGCCTGTTTCCTCCAGCACTTCACGCGCAACGGCTTCTTCTGCCGTTTCGTGCATGTCAATGAATCCGCCGGGCAAATCCAGTGTACCTTTGGCCGGGTCTTTGGCACGCGTGGCAACCAGAATTTCGCCTTCGGCGTTTTCGATAACTGCTACTACCGCCGCCGATGAATTAAAATAGTATGTGAAACCACAATCGCCACATTTTTTCGATTTTTCGTTGTTTACATTGAAATTTTTTGAGCCGCATTTGGGGCAGAAATGAAATTGGTCTAAAGGATGTCTTATCATATTAAAAATAGGTGTTTACTGCAAATTCAAACTGCTCTACAAAAATTTGCTTGAACCCAGCGATGTTATTTTGTTCATAAAACAGAAGCATTGCTTTTTTATAATCAATGGAATCTACCGTTCTAAAAGAAAGCGGACAATATTTATCGTTCAGTAAAATAGCATTGCTTACAATGCGCGCCGTTCGTTTATTACCATCCACAAAAGGCTGAATGTACGAAATCAACAAAAGTGCAAGCAACGCTTTTTCAAAAACATTTTCTTTTGAATTTATCAAGTCGCAGGTTTCATTTAACGCTTCTTTTATCTGAAATTCATTGTCTAACGGTTTGTAATTTGTTCCCGAAATCCCGATACGCCTTTTGCGCAAGTTTTGTTCAATGGAAAGTTCCTTTGTCAGTATTTTATGAATATCTTCAATTTTTGCAACAGATACAGAATGCAAAAAATCAGGATTTTCCACCACAAAATCAATGACTTCCTTATGATTCAGGAGCATAATTGCCTCGTCTTTGGTTTTGCCGGATGCAGTTTGTTTTTCCATCAAAAGTTTTTCAGTTTCGAGAAGGGAATAGGTGTTTCCTTCAATTTGAGACGATTTCCACGATAAATCAATTGCTAAACGCTCGATTTCCTTCCTGTATTCGGTTTCTGACAATTGAGATATGTTTTTGGAGAATATATTCTGAAGTTCGTTTAATTTAGTTAGTTCATCTTCCGTAAAAAGCTGAATATTTGGGAGTATGCTGTTGATTAAATTGAAATTGAAACTTTGTTTTATCGTACGTTCATCAATTTCTTTTTGGTAATATTCTTCGATGTTTATGGGAAACAGAATTTTGAACCCCGGCGAGATATGATACTTTGTTGCGCGTCCTTTTCCGGTTGACTGAATGTAATTGACGGATTGTAAATCGCTGATTATTCGCTTGATGGTTGCATAACTGACATCCAAACCTGCGTTTTCAAAAATCTCCTTCGATGAAACCCCGTTGCGTTTTTTGACGAAGTCTATTATTTTTTGCTCGTTTCGATTCATAGGCGATTTTATTTTGTGGCTCAAAGATATATAAAATAAAGCTCAAAATTCCCATATTTTGAGCTTTATTTTTATCCTTTTTGAGCTTAAACGAAAAATATCATTCAATCGGCGGTGCGGCGGCTTCTTCAACGCCGTTTTGAGTGAGTGTGGCCAGCGCTTTTTCAACTTTTGCCGTGTTCACATAGATGTGTACATCGGTAGTTTTGCCCCATTTCACTGTGGCTTTCATAATGCCGTTGTTTTTATACGTGGGAACGCCTTCGGGCGAAACGGTGTCCTGAAACTCCATGATAACCACTGTGTTCCACGGCCCACCCTGAATGATCATATCTTTTATAAGAAATTTTGATGGTAATAACCGAACAAAACGCTGAAACCAAAGTTCTACCTTTGCTTTCGAAAATCGTTCGCCGCTCAGGGCGTGGTTCCCTTCTAAATATTGGTGCACGTTTTCGGCGTATAGTTTCAACAGCGTTTGGTAATTTCCGTTGCTGAAATCGGCGAAGCCTTTCATGATTTTATTTCGAAGGATGATTTTGTACGGATTCAGGTATAGGCGTTTTAGGGGAGGCGTTTCGTCGTAGTTCATTTTATGAGATTGACTTAGATTGAAAGAGATTGATTTTTATTGCCATTGCTTCAGAAAATCGGGCAGGGCATCGTTTACCGTATTTTCGATTTGGTCAATGATGGTATCTGCTAACTCCTTGTTCAATCGTTTGGTGATCCATACGTTGCCGAAAGCGCCCACACCCACGATATAAGACTGATTATCCCAGTTGATTTTCGTGAGCGACAATACTTTATAATCATCTACCGCGAAATTGTTTTGAAGAAAAACTTCGGTCATTTGCGGGCCTGCAATTTTCCACGCATTGAACGTAACGACATCGTCTTGTCTTTCGGCCATTGATTCATTGATCACCTCGGTGAGTTTTGTCTTTAATGCTTCTTTGTGCGCCTGTTTATCGGGATTGGTGAAAAAGGCGACGGCAAGAGCAACGATAAAAAGAATGAGTATAATGTGTTTTAATTTCATTTTATTTTTATTTTGTTTCATGCTGATGCACGCGGATTTTTACGCGCAAATGTTCGCAGAAAAGTGTTTACTCTAAATTCCCGTATTTTTCGTTTAATTCCTTCATTAAATCTTCCTTTTTGCGAAATCAGGATATAGCTTTTGCAACTCATTTTCAATGCTAAGCCAATCCATAGATTTTATCAGGTCGATGAGTGTCATAGATTTATTAAATTTACGTCAAAAGTATTGGCATATTGGCATATTACCTCATTGAAAACTATTTCGTTGTAATCTCCACAATCCCCGTTTTCGGCAATTCGCAGTTTCGCTTATACACGGTTTCAACCACATAGTTAGTAAGTTGGAAGAAAGCTATATTTCATATTTTATCGATCCTATTTTCAGGATTTTGCCTGTTATCCCAAAAAGAAAGAATGTTTATTTGAAATTCGTCAATTTCGTAAAAAATAAGATAAGCATCCATCACTATTACACGTGTTTTCTTATCATCGGCAAGTCGACCTATATATTCATTCTTCGAAAGAATTTCCGAAATTTCTTCGATCTTCGCAAGCAACTTGAAGCTATATTTTGTGTTGCCATTTCGGGTGTTATAGAATTCTAATATGCCTTTCAATTCGTCGTCAGCTCTTTCCGACCATATTATTGTTTTTTCAGCCATACTTTCATTTCATCCATTACTTGTTTGTGAGGCTTGCATTTTCCGGCTTCAATATCTTTTCTTCCCGCTTCGATGGATTGCGTTTGAGCATCATTCAATTTATACAGTTCTTTTTCGGAACTATCGAAAATGGTTTGCAGAGCCTTCAAAAAATTCACGTCGGTTGAAGTTTCTATTCGCGAGATAAGGCTTTTCTTTAAATACAGGGTATCGTTCATAGTGCGCTATTTTTGTGCAATTTATACATAATTTGTTGAATGTCGAATTTTATTTTAAATTTGTCGCAGAAAAAATCCGCATAAATCCGCGAATCAATCTGCAAAATCTGCGTGAAAATAATTATTTCGTTGTAATCTCCACAATTCCCGTTTTCGGTAACTCACGGTTACGTTTGTCCACCGCATCCACTACGTGGCCGGCAAGTTCGGCAAACGCCATTCCGGTAATGCTGTTCGGGTTGAGCGCCACGGGTTGCCCGTCGTCGCCTGCTTCGCGAATGCTTTGCACGATGGGGATTTGCCCCAGCAATGCATAGCCGCTTTGCTCCGCCAACCGTTTACAACCATCTTTCCCAAAGATATAGTATTTGTTCTCGGGCAACTCCGCAGGCGTAAACCACGCCATATTTTCTACCAATCCGAGAATGGGTACGTTCACTTTATCGCCCGTAAACATGCTGATCCCTTTGCGCGCATCGGCGAGTGCCACTTCTTGCGGCGTGCTCACGATTACGGCGCCTGTGATAGGTAGCGTTTGCACGAGGGTGAGGTGAATATCACTTGTTCCCGGAGGGAAATCAATGAGGAAATAATCCAGTTCACCCCAGTCGGCATCGCCGATCAGTTGCTTAAGCGCGTTTCCCGCCATGGCGCCGCGCCATACCACGGCATCTTCTTTCTTTACGAAAAAGCCGATAGAAAGCATTTTTACGCCGTAATTTTCAATGGGAATGATCAAATCGCGGCCATTTTTTTTCTCCAATATCGGCGAGGCATCTTCGGCTCCTAACATTTTTGGAACGGATGGACCGAAAATATCGGCATCCAACAATCCCACTTTGTAGCCTTTGTGTGCCAACGCCACAGCCAGGTTCGTGCACACGGTGCTTTTACCAACACCGCCTTTTCCCGATGCTACGGCAATGATGTTTTTAACGCCCGGCAAAAACGCGGTTACAGCCGGTCGGGGTGCCTGTTTCGATTTCACCGAAATATTTCCTTTGATCTGAATATTCGGATCGGCGTACGTGAGAATGGCCTGTTCCGCCATTTTTACCAGTGACTTGATAAACGGGTCGTTCTGTTTTTCGGTGATGAGCGAGAAGCTCACTTTCATTTCGTCTATGCGGATGTCGTCTTCCACCATGCCGGCGGAAACAATGTCTTGTCCCGTTCCCGGGTAGCGCACGTTTTTCAGCGCTTCGATAATTAAATTTGGATATATTGCCATAATTTTAAGCCCCCTCTAATCTCCCCCGAAAGGGGAGAATTGGGATTGTGAATTTATGATTATTGTTGTTTTTTTGTCGTCAGCTATTTCTCTCCCCTTTTGGGGGAGTCGGAGGGGGCTGCCCTTCTTCCAAAACTCCGATACTCATCCTTTTCGATTTCAATATCCGGTTCCAACCAGTCTTTGTTTTTTGGAACGATAAATTTTACGTATTTGATGTTTAAACCGCGCGAGCGCCATTGTTGTTCATAAAAAGTCTGGATTTGCAGGATTATATCTTCTAACGCCGAGTTGTATAAGTCGTCGGTACCGAAAAGCACGTTGAGGTTGTTTACTTCAACCATTGCTTTGGTGTAGGTGTACAGGAAGTTGCTGTCGGTTTTCAGATGCACGATACCGTGGGGCTTTAAAATCCGGCTGTACTCTTTCATGAAACGGGTTGATGTGAGCCGTTTGTTGGTTTTCTTCATTTGCGGATCGGGAAAAGTGATCCAAATTTCCGAAACTTCGTTTTCGGCGAAAAAACGGCCGATAAGTTCAATGTGTGTACGTAAAAAAGCCACATTCGCCAGGTTTTCGTTTCGAGCTTCGGTCGCACCTGTCCACATGCGCGCCCCTTTAATGTCAATACCGATAAAATTTTTTTCGGGAAAAAGTTTCGCCAGCCCAATCGTGTATTCCCCTTTACCGCAACCTAATTCCAGCACGATCGGATTGTCGTTTTTGAAGAACGTGTTCCATTTACCCGCGAGTGGAAATCCTTCCTTTTTTAGTTTCTCAAACGTATATTGAAACACATTGTCGTACGATGCCATATCGGCAAATTTGGCGAGTTTGTTTTTTCCCATGCTTTGAGTTTTCGCTATTTTTTTTACAAAAATACGAATTTATCAATGAATGTGCGAATTTTTATTTTCCCCGATTCCGTGTATGACAATAAATGATTCCGGCGGTGAGTGATCAATCTTTCAAATTCGATTAAATTGCAAGCGATTGCTGATAAAAATAAACTTTGCACAGCATGAAACCATTAAAATAAAACAATCCAAATATGATTTCTTTTCTTTCGATAAATATTTGATTGTTAGAAACTTATTTTGTCCGGAGCAAATGACAAAATTTTCCACTTTTTCATATAAAAATCGCTTAAAAACTATCATTATTTCAAATTTATCTATACCTTTGTCAAGTGAAACATCATAAAAACCTTTTATAATATGAGAGTGAATGACATAATGACACAGCTCGAAGCCAAACATCCCGGCGAAGCCGAGTATCTGCAGGCAGTAAGAGAAGTTTTAACTTCAATTGAGGAAGTTTACAACGAACATCCCGAATTTGAAAAAGCGCGAATCATCGAACAACTGGTTGAGCCTGATCGTATCTTCACGTTTAAAGTGCCCTGGGTGGATGATCAGGGAGATATTCACGTGAATACCGGTTACCGCGTTCAGTTTAACAACGCCATTGGCCCGTACAAGGGCGGATTGCGTTTTCATGCTTCGGTAACGCTATCATCGCTAAAATTCCTGGGGTTTGAACAAACGTTTAAGAATGCACTTACCTCGCTTCCGATGGGAGGTGCCAAGG
>JAQVEB010000067.1 GCA_028698105.1 Petrimonas sp.
AGAGGCCTCGATGGATTGTACTCGTTTAATCATACGCCTACAAGTAGCACTTACTTCGGATTTTGGACCGTAGGATATTATTGTGTTATGCAGATCAATAATCTATTGAAAAATATTGATAAACTTTAGGCCGAAGGAGTCGGAGGATTCGATACCTACAAAGGTCAGGCATTGACTCTTCGCGCTTTGGTTTATTTTGATTTGGTAAGACTATACGGGTTGCCTTATAATTTGGATAAAACCTCGCCTGGAGTACCGCTCACCATCACAACACTGAACAGCGACGCACAATTGAAGCGAGTAACAGTGGAAGAAAACTACACGCAAATCATTTCCGATCTTAATGCGGGCAAAGAATTACTGGCATCCGATAAGTCAACACAAAACGGTTATATCGGTTATTACGCCAACCTTGCCATAGCAGCGCGGGTAAAGCTCTATATGGAAAATTACGATGGAGCATTGGCCGACGCTCAGGAGATCATCGGAAGCGGCAAATATAAGCTATACCAGCCATCGGAATGGGTTTCTTCGTGGAGTTCGCAATTTGGGTCTGAGTCCATCTTTGAGATCGGTATGTTTCCGAATGAATCGGATCTTGGATCAGCTTCACTTGGTTATTATTTGATGCGATTTGCCCAGAAATCGGGTGCTTCGGGTTATTTTTTGGCGAGTGATTATTTTCTGAATCGCTTGGGCGAAGATGCCGGAGATGTGCGCTGGGGTGTGATGGATAACGATGAATACTGGTATAATACCGGAACTGTGCGTAAAGGTTCGTGTTACAAATATATGGGAGGCATTGCCCGTTCCGACGGATCTTTTCCCGGCGACGGTAAAGAAGCGGCAACAGCCGTAAATATAAAGGTTATTCGTCTTTCGGAGATATACCTGATTGCGGCCGAAGCCGCATTGCATGCGAACACTCCAAACAAAGAAGACGCCGCAAAATACCTGAACGAGATTCGTAAACGCGCGCCGAATATTGCTCCGGCAACGGTTGCCACCATTACCGATGATATGATATTGAAGGAGCGCAGCAAGGAGTTGTTCTGCGAAGGGCAGCGGTATTTCGATATGATTCGTAAGAACAAATCCATCGAGTTCAACGATGATTTCCAGGATGTTCCTGTGAGCACACGCCCAAAAATAATCGACCGGAGTTTTGGGAAAATCGTGCTGCCTATTTCACAAGATGAAATTAATGCGAATCCGGCACTCAGTGACGAACAAAACCCCGCTTATAAATAGTTTGCAGTCGGACGAAAATAAAAAACAAACCATCTCTCCGGATAATCAGGAAAGATGGTTTTGTTTTTGTCGCACGCAGCGCATAGTGCAACTACTTAATACCCTCTGATCGCTTTGATACCCGGAAGCACTTTACCTTCAATGAATTCCAAGAGCGCCCCGCCGCCGGTAGAAACATACGACATTTCGTCGGCTTGGCCGAATTTGTTCACACAGGCTACAGAATCGCCGCCTCCGATAAGCGAGAAAGCGCCTTTTTGAGTTGCTTCCACAATCGCATCGGACACAGCGCGTGAGCCGTGGTCGAAATTATCGAATTCAAACACGCCTACCGGCCCGTTCCAAAGAATGGTTTTGGAGTTTTTGATCACATCGGCGAACAGTTTTTCCGATTCGGGGCCGATATCGAGGCCTTCCCATCCGTCGGGAATATCTTTAACCGGGGCAAAATCGGTTTTAGCATCGTTGCTAAAGCTGTCGGCAATTTTGGCATCGGTAGCCAGAACGAGGTTTACACCTTTTTCTTTGGCTAATTCCACGATTTCCTGTGCCAATGCCAGCTTGTCGTCTTCCACAATGGAGTTTCCGATTTTACCGCCATCGGCTTTGGCAAACGTATAAGTCATGCCTCCGGCAAGAATAAGATTGTCAACTTTGTCCAACAGGTTTTTGATGATATCTATTTTCGTAGAAACCTTAGAACCGCCCATAATGGCCGTGAACGGACGTTGCGTGTCGTTCATCACTTTTTCAACAGCTACAATTTCGTTCTGTAAAAGGTAACCGAAAAGTTTGTGGTCTTCGTCAAAGTAATCGGCAATCAAAGCTGTGGAAGCATGTGCACGGTGCGCGGTTCCAAATGCGTCGTTCACATACACATCGGCATAAGAAGCCAGTTTTTTCGTAAATTCTTTTTGCGATTCTTTCATCGCTTTTTTAGCTTCGGCCGTTTCTTCGGGTGTGGCATCTTCGGCCAACCGTGGTTTCCCTTCTTCTTCGGCGTAGAAACGCAGGTTTTCGAGCAACAAGGCCTGTCCGGGTTGCAGCGCAGCGGCTTTTGCAACCGCTTCCTCGCCAACGCAGTCGTTCGCAAACTCAACATCGGCGCCGAGCAATTCTTTTACACGCGGTAGAATGTGTTTTAACGAATATTTGTCGGTTGGGCCTTTCGGACGGCCGAGATGTGAACCGATGATCACACTGCCGCCGTCTTTCAATATCTTTTTTAACGTGGGCACAGCCGCACGAATACGGGTATCGTCGGTAATATTGAAGTTTTCGTCGAGCGGAACATTAAAATCCACGCGCACAAACGCCTTTTTACCGGCGAAATTAAAAGAATCCATTGTTTGCATAATCTTGATATATTTTAAATGTAATGAGTTCGTAAACCGAAAAACGTAGTTGATAAACCTACGTGCAAAGATAAAGAAAA
Organism: Petrimonas sp.; assembly: GCA_028698105.1. GTDB lineage: Bacteria > Bacteroidota > Bacteroidia > Bacteroidales > Dysgonomonadaceae > JAQVEB01. Next base: position 2,687 of record JAQVEB010000067.1, read on the forward strand.
TATGGAAATTTTTCTTTAATGCGAGGCGAAAAGTTTAAGCCTCTTTGATTACCACTTCGTAGGAAACGGGAATGGCTTTTCTGTATAGCGCCATCACGCCGCAGTATTTGTCGAAGGAAAGTTTACAGGCTTTTTCGAGTTTTTCTTTCGGGAGGTTTTCGCCTTCAAATTCGTAGATCATTTTCATAGAAGTGTAGGTAATGGGGTATTCTTCCGTGAGTTCCGCATCCAGACGCACGTCGAAACTTTTCACCTGGATACGCATCTTTTTTATGATTTCCACCACATCGAGTCCGGTGCATCCGGTGGCAGCTACCAGCATAAGTTTTTTCGGCCGCGGGCCGGCGTCATCGCCTCCGGATTCTTTCGATAGATCAATTTTTACAAGATGTCCGTCGAGGTCTGTTTCAAAAGTGTTATTTTCTTTCCAAATTGTTTTAATAGAATGTTGTGCCATTTTTTATACGTTTTGATTGATTTTCTTCTGACATTTAAACAAATTAACAGCACTTTAGTTCGTGAAATGGACAAATCACACAACGTGCTTTCCTTTAGGGTATTAGCCGTTGGAAAAGTTTTTTGTAAAAATGTTTTTTGTGTCGTACAATTCGTTACTTTTGTAAAAAATACTATTATGGTTGACAAAAATGCGAGTGTTCTGTTGATTTACACGGGTGGAACTATCGGGATGGTGGAAAATGCTGAGACAGGCGCCCTTGAGCCGTTTAACTTTAGTCATCTGCGTTCGAATGTGCCGGAGATGAAGCGGCTTAATTTCAATGTTGAAACCTATCTTTTTGATCCTCCGCTGGATTCTTCGGATATCTCACCCGATAACTGGAAAGAGATCACGCGCGTTGTGCAGGACAACTACACCAAATACGACGGATTTGTGATCCTGCACGGAACCGATACCATGGCTTACACGGCCTCGGCTATGAGCCTGATGATGGAAAACCTCACCAAACCGGTTATTTTCACCGGATCGCAGTTGCCTATCGGCAAATTGCGTACCGACGGTAAGGAAAATCTGATCACCGCACTGGAAATTGCCGCCGATAAAGACAGTTCACGCTATCCCGTAGCGCCCGAAGTTTGCGTTTACATGCAAAATCTGTTGATGCGCGGAAACCGCACTACGAAAGTGAATGCCGAGAATTTCAGCGCTTTCAACTGTCCCAATTACCCTTATCTGGCCGTTGCCGGCGTAAATATCCGTTACGAAGACAAATACATCCTGCAGCCGCAGTACAACAAGCCGGTGAATTTTTATTATGATCTGGATGAGAACGTTACCATACTTAAACTCTTCCCCGGGATAAAAAAAGAAATGGTAGATGCCATTCTTTCCGTACCCGGACTGAAAGGCGTGGTGTTGGAAACCTACGGTTCGGGCAACGCACCGTCCGACAAATGGTTTATTGAATCGCTTAAATCGGCTGTGGATAAGGGTATTGTCATCGTGAATGTTTCGCAGTGCTTGTCCGGTACGGTTGAAATGTTCCGTTACGAAGCCGGACAGCAACTGGCCAAAGTGGGTGTGGCCAGCGGCTACGATATTACCACCGAAGCAGCGCTGGCAAAGCTGATGATCCTTTTGGGCGAAGGTAAAACGCCTGACGAAGTGCGCCGCTTGATGGAAGTTTCGCTGCGCGGCGAATTGACGGTGCGCTGAGTTTAGTATTTCCGATCAGAATCCTTATCTTTGTATTTCGTTTAAGCATGCAACAAATACACAGATAGGATGAATAATTTGGATTACGGAGCAATTGGAAACTGCCGCACAGCGGCACTTATATCGAAAGAAGGAAGTATTGACTGGTTTTGTCTGCCCGATTTCGACTCCCCATCAATTTTCACGAAACTACTCGATAACGAAAAGGGCGGAAGCTTCGCTTTTTCGGTATCGGACAACTACACCATATCCCAGCAATATCTGGGCAACACCAATATCCTCACAACATTATACGAATCGGACGAGGGCGCGTTCACGGTTTACGATTATATGCCGCGATACAGCACCACAGAATCGGATTACTATCTTCCGCCCGAGATTCATCGCTACATTCGCCTCGTGAAAGGCAACCCGAAATTACGCGTTCACTACAACCCCAAGATGAATTACGCGGCAGAAAACGTGAACCACGAGATACACAAAGATTACATCCGCACTTCATCCGAAAAAAACAAGCACAACAAAATTTACCTGTACACCAATCTCGGTTTTGAAACCGTGTTGAACGGGGACGAATTTGTTCTCAAGCGGGATGCTTTCTTTTTGTTGTCTTACACGCAAAAACTTGTAACCGTTGACATAAACCGCATTCATTTGGATTACGAGCGAACCAAAGTGTACTGGCTTAACTGGGTAAACCGTGCGCGAAAATACACGCAGTACGATGAGATGATCAAACGCAGTTTGCTGGTATTAAAGTTGCTGTCGTATCAGGATTCGGGCGCGATGTTGGCGGCTCTTACCACCAGCCTGCCCGAAACCATTGGCGAAAACCGCAACTGGGATTACCGGTTTTGCTGGTTGCGCGATGCGTCCATGTCCATTGACGTGTTGCTTTTCATGGGGCACCGAAACGCGGCAAAGCGGTTTATCGGTTTTGTGAAAAAGATATTGAAATCGCGCGACGATGTTTACCAGATCATGTACGGCATTCGCGGCGAGCGCGAATTGACGGAAGAGGTACTCACGCATTTGTCGGGTTACGAAAATTCCTATCCGGTGCGCATCGGAAACGCGGCTTACAATCAGGTGCAGAACGATTCGCTCGGTTATCTGCTGGATGTGATCTATAAATATTATCTTTATTTCCCCGGCACGTTGGACGAGGTGGAAGCAATTTGGGAAATTGTGCGCAATATTGTCCGGAGGGTTATCAAATCGTGGGCAAGCGTTGACCAGAGTATATGGGAGTTTCGCACCAAAGAACTCAACTTCGTATTTTCGAAGGTAATGAGTTGGGTGGCGCTGGACAGGGCTTCCAACATTGCCGATCTGCTGCAGAAAGATAATTATGCAGCAGCATGGCGCCAGGAGGCCGATAAAATTAAAGCCGAAGTGTTCGAAAAAGGCTGGAAAGAAAGTATGCAAAGCTTTTCGCAGGCCTACGAAAACGAAGATTACGATTCGTCGCTATTGCTCATGCAATATTATGGTTTCATTGAGCCCAAAGATGAGCATTACGTGAAAACGGTGAAAGCCATAAAAGAGAACTTGTTTCACAATGGATTGATGTACAGGTATAAAGCTGAGGACGATTTTGGCGCGCCGTCATCGTCGTTTACCATCTGCACGTTTTGGCTCATCGAAGCGCTTTTTGTGATCGGTGAAGAAGCACAGGCCAAAGAAATTTTTGAATCCATGATCTCCAACGCCAACCACCTGGGCTTATACAGCGAAGACCTCGATTTTGAGACCAAACGCCAGTTGGGTAATTTTCCGCAGGCATATTCGCATCTGGCTTTCATCAATACAGCTTCGCTGTTTTCGGAAGAAAAGCCGCTATCCAAGTTTATCCGGCCGTAGGATTTGTTGGCGGAAGGTTTTTCATTTCCATCTTGGCAAATGAACCGGGGTATTGCTCGTTGATGAAATCAATCATCTTTTCGCGCACTTCCACACGCAAATCCCAGTTATCGGAAGAATTGGCGCTGCTCACCAGAATGCGTATCTCTTTATACCACTCTTTGCTGTCGGTGACCTGAATGTTTTGCGCACGGCCGTCCCATTTGGGATTTCCTTTTACGATAGCTCCCAATTTATCGCGTAGCGGCTCCAGCGGCAGGTTATACGCAACGTACAGATAAACGGTTCCCATAATGTTGGAAGTGGTGCGCGTCCAGTTCGCGATGGGGTTCTGCAAAAAATAATCCACCGGAACGATCAATCGCCTTTCGTCCCATATTTTCACTACCACGTATGTGATATTGATCTCTTCTATCCGTCCCCATTCATTGTTTACCACCACCACATCGTCTAAGCGGATGGGTTGTGTGAGCGCGATCTGAATTCCCGAAAGCACTTGTCCCACACTGCGTTGCGCCGCAAGTCCCACAATAATTCCCAACACCCCGGCGGAGGTGAGCGCGCTTACGCCGATGTTGCGCAGCGCATCTATGGACATTAATGCGATGGATACGAACACAATACCGGCGGTTACGATAAGTATTTTTTCGATCATGCTCAACTGCGTCATCCTCTTTCTGACTTGCAAGTTGTTTTCCTGACTCATGTCCAGCTTGTTCAGATAATACCGGAACGCCGCACGGATAAATTGTATCACCAGCCAGCCGATAGCCAGAATAAGGAGTATCTGGCTTACTTTCTGCAATTTTTGGAAGAAGGCGACATCGCTTTTCAGAAATTCGCTAAAAACGGTTAGCAGTATGGCAAAAATGATCCAGATGGCTGGAACCCTGAACATGCGGATGATGAAATCGTCCAACCGGCTGTCGGTGTTTTTGGCTTTGTGTTGCAGCTTTTTCGATATGAAATTGTAAACAGCTACCAACAGGATAAAAAGAGCGAAGAACAAAAGGCCGATAAAAAGGTAGCGCCAGTTGCTGTTTTGCTCGAGGAGTTGATTGATCCAATCCATGTGTTACGTGTTGAAAATTAGTAAGTAAGTTTTTCTAAAAACGGAATTACGGCCGATTGCAAAGGGATGCGGTATTTGGCCGCTGCGGAGAAATCGCCCACTTTAATGCTGATGCCGTCGGGTGGGAGTGCGCGAAACATATCTTCATCGGTGGTATCGTCGCCGATGGCGAGAATAAAATCGTACTCTTTTTGTGCGATGCGGCGTTTTACTTCGCTGCCTTTGTTGAATTCCGGCGGTTTCACTTCCACGATTTTGTTGCCCGGAACAATTTGCAGGTTTAATCGCGATGTGGGGCCGATCAAAGCGTTGATCAGTTGTTTCTGCCGCAGTTCAGCCAGCCACACGTCCACGTTGCGGTAGTGCCACACCAGCGAAGCGTCTTTCACTTCCAGTGTTGATTTGGGCGTTTTCTCTATCGTGTGTTGAATGATGTTGATGATCTCATCGTCCCACGCATCTATTTTTTGCTGATTTTCGTTCCATTTGCCGTTTTCCTTGTAAAAAGCGCCGTGCTCGGCGGCAAAATCGAGGTTCAGGCCCTTAAACCATTTGTCGAGTATCTGGTGATTGCGTCCGCTGTTGATGACTACGGTATTTTTTTTGTCGGCCGACATGCGACGGAGTAAATCCAATAGTTCGGCCGAGGGAACGGCATCTTCGGGATTTTTTACAAAACGCGACAGCGTTCCGTCATAATCGAGCATCAGCAAACGGGCTGAAGCCTGGTCGTAAGAGTTTTTAATTTGGTTAAGCTGTCGTTTGCCGACTATTTTTTGGATGATCTCCTTGTTCTGTTCTTTTATTGCGGTGAGTTCCTTCACAAAATCATTCGCCCATTTTTTTACATCTTGTTTTGAGATGCGGGCCTGCATTTTTTGCAAACGCTCCCTTTTCTCTTCTTTACTCATGGACAGAGCCTGCAAAATGGCTTCTTCAATTTCGTGCGTATCGTTTGGGTTAATGATCATGGCGTCTGTGAGTTCAATAGCTGCACCGGCCATTTCGCTCAGAATGAGCACGCCCGGATTGTCGGCTTGTTTGGTTGCCAGATATTCTTTGGCCACAAGGTTCATGCCGTCGCGAAGCGGTGTTACGAGCGCTGTTTCGGCAATGCTGTACATCGCCATAAGCTCATTGAATGCAAAGCTGCGGTAGAAATAATGGATGGGCGTCCAGCCCAGTTTGGAATATTCTCCGTTGATTTGCCCGATGGCCTGATCTATTTTGGTTTTTAGATCGGCATATTTACCGACGGCGTCGCGTGAGGGAACCACGATCATTGCCAGCGATACTTTTTCGTGATATTCGGGATGCATTCTCAGGAATTGTTCAAATCCTCTCAGCCGGTGAAGGATTCCTTTGCTGTAGTCTAATCTGTCAACCGACAAAATGATGGATTGTTTACCCAGGCTCCGTTTTAACACACCGATCTTTTTCTTCACGGCGGGAAGCGAAGCGGCTTCGTGGTATTGCGCATAATTAATTCCCATCGGGAATGCATCTACATGAACGATGCGGTCTTGCAGGTTTATTTCATCCAGATCGCAGTTCAGATCGAGCACACGATAAATGGCGCTGATGAAATGCCGCATGTAATCGTGCGTGTGAAACCCGATCAAATCGGCTCCCAGCAACCCGTTAAGCACCTCTTCGCGTTCGGGCAGAACGCGAAAAAGTTCGTACGACGGGAACGGGATATGGTGAAAATATCCGATGCTGACTTTCGGCCTGTTATCGCGGATCATTTTCGGGAGCAGCATCAGCTGGTAATCCTGAACCCAAACCACGTCGTCGTTTTCGATAAACGGCAACGCTGCCTTGCTGAAAAGCTGGTTCACCTGCTGGTATGCTTCCCAATACCGGGTTTTATATTGAATGTAGGAGAAAAAATAATGACAAAGCGGCCAAATGGTGCTGTTGCTGTATCCTTCGTAATAATTTTCTGTTTGTTCCGTGGTTAAAAAAACGGGGTGAAAGTTTAACTTATTTAATTTTTTTGTGATGATCTCTTTTTCCTTGTCGTTTTCGGCATGTATGCCCGGCCAGCCAACCCAGTATTTCTCGGCTTTTGTTTCCAGTGAGCCTAAGCCGGTTGCCAACCCTCCGGCGCTTGGAGTTACGCTGAATCGTCCGTTTTTACTTCGTTCAATCTTTACCGGCAATCTGTTCGCAATGATTATTATTTTCATCTTCTCGTAGTTTTATTTATCCAATGATATAACATCCTACGGGTGTTAATGATTAAAATTTAACATATTTTACGGATGTTTGAGGCAAAGGGCAAAATAAACGATCAAAATAATTGTTTTTTAAATATCGTTTTCACTGTTTGCGCTCAAGTAAACAACAGTATTTATAAAGGCTAAAAATTGACGATAAGTTTGTCATTTCATATTTTTGTAGTACCTTCGTGAACGCTTTCTAAGCTCTCGTTTTTCCGATTATTTATCTGAAATAGAATGTCGAATTAACATATAAATATTATCATATTATCTTATCTATTATGGCTAAAGAAAAAAATTATTTGACCTGTGACGGGAATCAGGCAGCTGCTCACGTGGCTTACATGTTTAGCGAAGTTGCTGCTATTTACCCCATCACACCTTCGTCAACCATGGCAGAGTATGTGGATGAATGGGCTGCGGCGGGACGAAAAAACATTTTCGGCCAACCTGTGTTGGTTCAGGAAATGCAATCCGAAGCCGGTGCAGCCGGTGCCGTTCACGGATCGCTGCAAGCCGGTGCGCTAACTTCAACCTTCACCGCATCGCAAGGGCTTTTGCTCATGTTGCCGAATATGTATAAAATCTCCGGCGAACTGCTTCCGGGTGTCTTTCACGTATCGGCACGCGCCATTGCCGCTCAGGCATTGTCCATTTTCGGTGACCAGCAAGATGTGATGGCCGCTCGGCCCACCGGTTTTGCGTTGTTTGCCACCGGATCGGTGCAGGAAGTAATGGATTTGGCTGCGGTAGCGCATTTATCGGCTATCGAAAGTCGTGTTCCTTTCCTTCATTTCTTCGACGGATTCCGTACTTCACACGAAATTCAGAAGATTGAAGCACTCACCAACGACGATGTAGCACCGCTCGTTAATCAGGAAGCGCTTGCCGCTTTCAGAAAAAGGGCGCTCAGCCCCGATGAACCGGTAACCCGCGGTACCGCTCAAAACGACGATATTTACTTCCAGGCGCGCGAGGCTGCAAATCCTTTCTACGAAAAGGTGTCGGATGTGGTAGAGAAATACCTCGAAAAAATGGCTGCCGTAACAGGCCGCAAATACGGTTTGTTTGATTACTACGGCGATCCCGAAGCCGATCGCGTGATCATTGCCATGGGTTCCGTAACGGAAACCATCCGCGAAGTGGTGGATTACCTGAATGGCGAAGGCGAAAAAGTGGGCGTTGTTGCCGTGCACCTTTATCGCCCGTTTAAAGCCGAAGCGTTTCTTTCGGCTGTGCCGAAAACGGCAAAACGTATTGCCGTGCTCGATCGCACCAAAGAACCCGGCGCAACCGGACAACCGTTATACCTCGATGTTAAAGACTGCTTTTACGGAAAAGAAGATGCCCCCGAGATTGTGGGCGGTATTTACGGCCTTTCGTCAAAAGACACCACGCCGGGACAAATTATTTCGGTGTACGAAAATCTGGCGATGAAAATGCCGAAGAACGATTTCACCATCGGTATCGTGGACGACGTTACCTTCAAATCGCTTCCCGTGAAAGAGGAAGTGGCGATGGACGAAACCACATACGAAGCCAAGTTCTACGGATTGGGTTCCGATGGAACGGTGGGAGCTAACAAAAACTCCATCAAGATCATCGGCGACAATACCAATAAATACGTGCAGGCCTATTTCGCGTACGATTCCAAAAAATCGGGCGGTTTCACCTGTTCACACCTGCGTTTCGGGAACAATCCCATTCGGTCAACATACTACGTAAATACGCCCAACTTCGTGGCTTGCCACGTTCCGGCATATTTGTACCTGTATGATGTTACCCGCGGATTGAAAAAGAACGGAACATTCCTTCTCAACTCCATTTGGCCGAAAGAAGAGGTTGGCGAACATCTTCCCGATCACGTGAAGAAATTTTTCGCGAAAAACAACATCAAACTATACATCATTAATGCTACGGCTATTGCAGAAGAAATCGGCCTTGGCAACCGCACCAATACCATTTTGCAATCGGCATTTTTCAAAATATCCAACGTTATTCCTTACGATCTGGCCGTTGAACAGATGAAGAAATTCATCGTGAAATCTTATGGTAAGAAAGGTGAGGACATTGTGAAAATGAACTATGCGGCGGTTGACCGCGGCGGAGATATCGAAGAAGTTGAGGTGCCGAAAGAATGGGCTGATATCAGCGTAGGCGATGAAACACCGGATGACGCTCCCGAATTCGTTCAGAAAATTGTGCGTCCCGTGAATGCGCAGCGCGGTTACGACCTGCCGGTATCGGTATTCAAAGGACGCGAAGACGGAACATGGGAGCAAGGAACAACCACCTATGAAAAACGCGGTGTGGCCGTGTTTACGCCTCTCTGGAATCCCGAAAACTGTATCCAGTGCAACCAGTGCGCGTACGTGTGTCCTCACGCAACCATCCGTCCGTTCCTCATCAACGACGAAGAACGCAAAGGCCTGGGCGAAGATGTGGAAATTCTGAAAGCACAGGGCAGGCAGTTCGACGGACTTGGGTTCCGTATTCAGGTTGATGTGCTGGACTGCCTTGGTTGCGGCAACTGTGCCGATGTTTGCCCGGGACGCAAAGGCGAAAAAGCCCTCGAAATGGTTCCGATCCAAACGCAATACGACAACCAAAAGAACTGGGATTATATCGTTAAGAACGTTTCCGATAAATCGCATTTGGTTGATACCAAATTAAATGTGAAAAACTCGCAGTTTGCCACGCCGTTGTTCGAATTCTCCGGCGCTTGCTCGGGTTGCGGTGAGACGCCTTACATTAAGCTGATTACGCAACTCTACGGCGACCGTATGATGATCGCCAACGCTACGGGTTGCTCGTCTATCTACGGCGCATCGGCTCCGGCAACGCCATACACCAAAAATGCCGAAGGCAAAGGCCCGGCATGGGCAAA
>JAQVEB010000360.1 GCA_028698105.1 Petrimonas sp.
ATGTGAAGAACCAGCCGCCAATCACGGTGAGCACGCCATTGATGCGATAAACGGCGCTCTCGCGCCCCCAGGCACGGTCGGCGAGCGATGTTCCCATTGCTACCATAAAGGTAACGTAAGTTGTGGATAACGGGAGCTTAAGCGAAGTTCCCAGCGAGATCAGCAACGCGGCCATGGTCAGGTTCACCGATGCGCGAATAAGGTCGAAAGAAACCGTACTGTCCTCCACATCCATCGGAACAAAGCGGTTATCAATAGATCGGCGTACGCGTGCGGGCATTATCGTCTGAAAACCTTTGTTTATAGATACTGCGCTGCGTACCAAAGCACGTGAAAGGGGCGATGAATCGAACCGTTCCACACCATCTCCCTGGCGCGCCAGATTAACTTCGGTTTTGGTTACCGAACGCGATTTTTTTGAAAACCACAATGCCATGATCATGATCACACCCGATCCCACGAGGAATCGCCAATCGGCAACAACCGGTTCACTCAACCTGTCCATAAACAGGGTGTTAATATCGCCGCCCGACGCATGTATGCCTGATGCGATCTCGTAAGAACTCATTCCGGCCATGAAAACACCGATGAAGTTAACCAGGTCGTTGCTGGCAAATGCCAACGCCAGCGCCAATGTGCCGGCCAATACGATCACACGCAGAATGTTGACTCTGAATATGTGTTGCAAAATTCCCATCAGAAGCGTCCATCCGAGAAATGCGTAAAGCAGTGCCGTGCCCATATGGCTGCCGAGGTATGCCAAAAATTCCTTCGATACAAAAGCGCTTCCTTTCAATCCTTTAAATACGGCGAAATATGTGATGGCAGTGAGCGCGAATCCGCCCCATATTGCACCGAAAAATTTGAAAGAGCGGTGATAATTGAACGAAAAAATAGACCGTGTGATATACATCACCAAACTACCCACAAGAAACGCAACAGCTACAGAGATCAGTATGCCGGAAAAAATCGCCAGTACTTTACTCGTGTTGATGTATTCCGAGAGCGTTCCGGCATCGTTTTGCGCAATGCTGTATAACGATACCGCTACGGCTGCGCCCAGTAATCCCGATACCAACGATACTGTTGTGGAAGTGGGCATGCCGAACGTGTTAAAAATGTCGAGGAGAATAACATCGGTTATCATGACGGCCAAAAACAGCATCATGATATTCGGGAACGTGAACATGTGCGGATTAAAGACGCCGCTTCGGGCAATCTCCATCATTCCGCTAGAAAATAGCGTTCCAAGCATCACTCCCACGGAAGCTACGGTAAGAATCACCCACAAGGGTGCCACTTTCGACCCGATACTTGAGTTCAGAAAGTTTACGGCGTCATTGGCTACTCCCACCGTTAAATCTAAAGCTGCCAAAACGAGGAGCACAATGACAATAATAAGATAAATAGGATCCATTAATAGAAATTTATATAAAACGATAGTGTTGTTGCTTCATTTCGAGTGCAAAAATAGGCAAATACTTTTTTTTATTTCCACTTTTTACGATTCAATGTTAATGAGCGCCTTAAATCTTAACAAAAACGTAACAAATTCAGGAGCTTGTTTTAATTTCCCGTGCAGTATTTTTTTTATACAACAAAAAAACGATAAAGACGCTTGCAGTTATCGTACCGCCAATAGTATAGGAAATCGGTTTCGATAAGGCAAAGCCTTCCGGAGCAAGTAAAATATAAGTGGAAATAACGTACGTCATAAACAAGGCAGGCAACAGCGTGATTTGATATTTTTTCCGCTCCAAAAGCAGATATACCGTTATTGTCCAGAGGAAAACGGTAGCTAAAGTTTGATTTGCCCAGGCAAAATAGCGCCAGATAATATCGAAGTTCACCCGTGTCAGAAGAAAGCCTGTTGTGAATAGCGGAATGGTAATCCACAAGCGGTTTATGATGGGGCCTTGTTTCATTTTCAGGAAATCGGCAACAATAAGTCGCGCACTTCGGAAAGCCGTGTCTCCCGAAGTTATGGGCGCGGCAACAACACCGAGGATAGCCAGTATGCCGCCCAATTTGCCAAGCAACGAATTTGAAATTTCATTTACCGCCCAGGCCGCATTACCCTGATGTTCAACCATTACCGTGTTAAGCTCCCTGATCCCGCCGAAAAAACTCATGCCGATGGCAGCCCAGATGAGGGCAACCACGCCTTCAACTACCATGGCACCGTAGAACACTTTTCGGCCTTCTTTTTCGTTTTTGATGCATCGCGCCATTAAAGGCGATTGTGTGGCGTGAAAACCCGATATGGCGCCGCACGCAATGGAGATGAACAGCAGCGGGAAAATGGGGAATTTTTCGTTATCGTAATGAAAGTTGTGCAAATTACCGGGAGTAAGTTCGGGCAAATGATATCCTTTTACGATTAAAGCAACGATCAATCCCAATGCCATGAATACCAATGCAGCTCCAAACACGGGATAAACGCGACCGATAATTTTGTCAATGGGTAACAGGGTTGCCAAAACGTAATAAACGAAGATAACGATCACCCAAAAAGTCATGGTGGCATAATCGGGTGTCAACCCCGAAAGTATTTTGGCCGGGCCCATGATGAACACGGCTCCCACCAATACCATAAGTACCACGGTGAACAACCGCATTACCTGTTTGGCCGTGAGGCCTAAGTAGATACCGATGATCTCTGTTACGCTCAGTCCGTTGTGTTTGATGGAGAGCATCCCCGAAAAATAATCGTGCACGGCTCCGCCGAATATCGTTCCGAAAACAATCCAGATGAAGGCTACCGGCCCCCACATGGCTCCGGCCAGCGCTCCGAAAATAGGCCCCAGTCCGGCAATATTCAGGAACTGAATAAGGAAAACGCGCCACCACGGCATGGGAATATAATCCACGGTATCGCGCATTTTGTAA
>JAQVEB010000361.1 GCA_028698105.1 Petrimonas sp.
TTATCCTTGTATATCTATTATTAAAAGGAGGTTATGCTGTATCGGGAATAATCGGATTATTTGTATATGCTATTATATATAAACCACTTTGTGATGCTATTTATTTAGCTGTTGAATTCAAATATAAACTATCTGATTTAATAAAAAAATATCCTTTCTGGTCATACGAAATAAGAAAAAAGTTATATTTTGAGACCAAGAAATAACACTTAAGTTCATTGAATAAATTATTCCAACATTTAAAATAGATAGGGCTTCGCTGATAGGCGCTTTGCGCGATAGAGCTTCACACTGATAAATGGAAAGCCTATTGAAGTATTCACCGCCACGATATTATCACGAAGGAAGTGAGTCTATCATTTTGCTCTGCAAAATCTATCGTATGCAGTGCCTATCTGTTCAAAATGTTGGAATAATTTCTCAATTACTTAAATGCTGTCTCATAAAAATAATGTAAACGGTCAAAGGAGCATCCTCATTGCCAATCCCCGTCTTCCAACCGGAACAAATCGTTCACGCTTATTTCGAAAATATGCGCCATTTTCAGTGCCAACGTTGTTGAAGGGTTGTACTTCCCCAATTCAATGGCGTTGATGGTTTGGCGGCTTACGCTTGCCATTTCGGCCAATTGCGCCTGCGTGATGTTCTTTTTAGCCCTTTCAACTTTTATGCTATTCTTCATACCGTTCGTTTTTTGAAGCCTGATGCAGCAGCCAATAAAACCGCAAGATAAAGATAAACAAAATGGTAAACATGTTGAAAATAAGCACCCAAAGAAAAGAAAAGTCGTACACAAACAAAACGGCGAAGAGCAGCACCGCGTAATTTATCATTACCGCCCACGACAACGCATTTAGCCGCAACGACGATATATATTCATCTTCGTTTTTCTGTTTGGAAAACATTACAAACAACGCTCCCACAATTGTGAGCACACAAACAATTTCGTCTAACACATCGTTCTGCACCCAACCAAAAAATTGAGTCTTACCCAAAAAAACACCTCCGTTATACACAAGGGCGAAAGTTTTCAGTTCAAAAAAGACTCGTCGTTGCCTTTGAGTAAAAACCAACCGCCCATAATCAGGCCAATCGACAATATTACCCACCCGATACGTTTACATTTGTTCGGCAATAAAAAATTTGATTTCATCTGTTTATATTTTAATGATTATGCCACAAAGGTAATGTTTATTTTCCGATATGTAAAATAAACATTACATAAAATCAGGTTTAGATTATGTTAAAAAAGAAAAAAGTCCGAAATAGTACGGACTTTAATATATGATTATGCGGGCAAATCTATTGCACCGGAAAAATCCGGCGCATGGTATCGGCAAAAATGGCGCCCATGCGGCGTTGGATGTATTTGTCCTGTCCGTTTTCGGGATGCCATCCGAAGGTTTGACCGTCAATGGTTTGCTTATCGCCCGTGAAAAGCAAGCTGATTTGCTCACCTGTTACGGGATGAACGGCATTTTTTGAAAATCCGATGTACTTATCGAATTCCACCACGGGAAAACCCCATTTTTCGGCTAATTTACGAACCGAAGTGTTGTAGGTTACCCGTCCGTCGTGCCAATCGGTGCAAAGCACTACAACGGCAGGTTTGCCGTATTTCGTATTGTAATATGCCGATTTTTCATTGAATTTCAGGTTGTAACATTCCGTAAGGTAGCGTTTGATCACGTAATCGAATGCGGCAGCATAATTGCTGCGGTGGAACGGCGTTTTGTAATCGGTATATTTCGGTTTCAGTTGGGTGGAATCCATTACATCTTTGTCGTGTACCTGCATGATAACCAGCGCGTCTATTTTCTCCAGTTCTTCGGGAGAATACAGTGTCCCTTTTATCATGCGGTTGGCCGCATCAGCAATGGCTTCGCCACCAATGGCGCGGTTCAACGGCGTAGCGCCGACCAACTCACAACCCACCTTGAACCAACCGTTGTTGGGCGAAGCAAACGATGCTCCCGTGAGTAGGAAGGTGTATGGATTTTTCTTTTTTTCCTGCGCGAAAAACATCGCCGTAAAAGCGAGCAGCAGGATGAATAGTGTTTGAAATCGTTTCATTGCAATGTTTTTTGTTTCTCAGTAGCGACGCAGCATGCTACGTCTCTGCGAATTTGATATTTTCACAAATTTATAAAAAAAAACTGCAATCTGAAGGTTAAAATATCCACGCATACGAAATTTTCACCAGAAAATCGTTTTGGGGAGCGGCTTTAAACAAATCGCTCACGTAATCTTTAAACCGGAACGAACCGTCTTTGCCTTCCACCGTCCGGCCCTGCGACCAAACCAAGTACAGCACAGAGCCGGGCTTGTATTCCCAGCGATACACAAGATTGGAACGGAATTGCAGAAAATGAAAATCGGGATTAGCGTACGGATATGTTTCCATCGGTGTAAACCGGTCGGTGAACTTATCGGCCTGTGGATCGGTCACCGTTTTAAAATCGTAATAATCACCCGAAAACAGGTACGGCAGCGCATACCACTGCAACGACATATCGGGCGTGATTCCGTAGTTCACGCGAACGGACATGGATGCAATGTTCTGATCAATGGACGAAACGATATAGGTGGGATTGTTTCCCGATACCGTTTTCACGTATTGCTGCCGGTTGGTGGATTTAAAGAACTGCGGATACAGGGAAAGCGTGAGGCGGTTGCTGGGTTTGTACGTAATATCCAGTCCGTAGGAAACAGAACGTCTTGAATTTTCGAATCCATGAGCAAAGCTCATATCGTATTCCATGCTGAGCTTCTTGCGGCTGTCCGATTCAATGGAGAACCACGAATTTATCGCTCCCGGCGTTTTCATGGAGGGCCCGCCCCTTAGCATGGAGTTGGACAAACCCGCA
>JAQVEB010000362.1 GCA_028698105.1 Petrimonas sp.
GGAAAGCGTATTCCCATGACCTGACCGAAGAGAAATTACTTCAAAACACCATGAATCTGTATTTACCGAAAATGTTGAGTGAAACGGTTTTTGAAGTTGAAGTAAACACCGAAATAAACAAAAACTATCTGGAAGACAATAGTTTGTCTATCCTTTCGTTTTTGCGTGAGAAGTTAAAAAACGATGAAATAACCATGGCCATCCGCATCGCAGAAGGCAACACGCAAAAAAAACCATTTACCTCGCGCGAGATTTTTAACGAAATGGTTGAAAAAAACCCATCGTTGCAAAAGCTGTCCGATGAGTTTGGGTTGGAGTTGAGTTAATTCTTGAACAGCGGCCAATTGGGATCTTCCGTGCGGGCGCACTGCATGATTTTTTTCAGATGCGCCGCTTTTTCGGGGTAAAGATCAATGACGTTGTGTTTTTCCGAAGGGTCGGAAGCGAGATTATACAACTCATAATACGGATTGTTGCGAATATCGAGATGCAGCAACTTCCAGCTTCCTTCCAGTACGGCTTGCCGTCCTCCCAATTCCTGAAATTCGAAATAGAAAAAATCGTGCTTCTTTTGTCCGTTCTTACCCAACAATGTGGGCAACACGCTTATGCCATCTATCCCTTTGGGATGTTCTTTTCCGAGCAATTCGGCAAAAGTGGGCAGGTAATCGTAAAAAGCGAACGTATAATCCGTTTGTGTTCCTGACGGAACCCGGTTTTTCCACGATACAATGGTCGGCGTGCCAATTCCCCCGTCGTACAAATCGCGTTTATGCCCGCGATAAATGCCGTTGCTGTTGAAAAAATCGGGATCGTTGCCGCCTTCCACATGCGGGCCGTTGTCGCTGGTAAAGATAATGAGCGTATTATCGTAAACTCCCTGTCGCTTGAGCTCATCAATAATTTGCCCCACGTACATATCGAGACGCGTTACCATGGCTGCGTAGGCCGCTTTCGGATATTCCTGCGAAGCGTAACCGCCTTTGCGGAAAGCCGGGCCTGAGTCAGTGCCTTTGTAAGGCTTTTCGGGAAATTTTCCTTTAAATTTTTCAAAGATGGAATCGTTGGGGACGATAAGTTCGGCATGTGGGAGCAGCAACGGAACGTACAGGAAAAACGGTTTGTTTTTGTTATTCTTGATGAAATTGAGCGTTTGTTCCTGGATCAGGTCTTGCGCGTATGTGCCGAATTTTCCATCAGCATTATCGGGAAAATTTACCCGTGTTTGGTTGTGCCACAAGTGGTCGGGATAATAGTTGTGCGCCAGCAGCTGACAGTTATATCCGTAAAATTCATCTACGAATTGATTGTTCGGGTCGCCCGTTGAACCCGGTTGTCCCAAGCCCCATTTTCCAAACGCGCCCGTACTGTAACCGGCTTCTTTGAAAAGCTTGAAAATGGTGTTTTGCCCGCTCGGCAAGGGAAATTGCCCTTCGGGTTTGACTTCCATATTTCCGCGAATGGGCGTATGCCCCGTGTGCAGGCCGGTGAGTAAACTTGCCCTTGAAGGAGCGCTCACGGTTGTTCCCGTATAGGTATGCGTGCAACGCATCCCATTGAGCGCCAGGCGGTCAATGTTGGGCGTTTCAAACTTCTCCTGGCCAAAACAACTCAGGTCGCCGTAACCGAGATCATCGGCAAGGATGAAGACGATGTTGGGTTTTGTTTCGACCGGTTTTCCCGAAGGTTGTGCGTTTGCATAAAACAATGAAACCGGAAGCAGGACAGGAAGAGAGATTATTTTTCTCATGGAATTCGTTCTTTTTTTAATCCATACAAAAATAAAGTTTTCCGGCTTATAATCCTACAAATCGAGCTCGTTTATTTGCTTATTTACGGTTTTATTGTAAGCGTTTATTATTTCGAGAGAGAGGCTGGCCTTTTCCATCCACGATTTTTCGCCATATACGCCGGCTTTGCTGTAGTCGAACGGCTTGAAGCCGATCTTTCGGATCGTGTTCCTGTTTTTGAAGTTAAAATCGAATTGTTTGGGATTCACAAACCCCGGATCGGCGATGATCGAATGGATATCCTTTCCCTGTGCCTGCCATTCCTTGAACGTCATATTTTCGAACCGGATGTCTTTTGTGCGGGTGTCCCAATAGCAGTTGTAATCGGTTTTCAGGTTGATTTTGTGCCAGTTGGCTCCGCTGCTTGTGCCGAGCAAGAATCCTGAATCGAAATAAATGATGTTGTTGGTGAACGTAAACGAGTTGTGCGGTTCGATGCGCGTGGCCTGCAACTGGGAGATCAGGTTGAAAGCAAAAATATTGTTTCGGATGATGTTATCCTCTCCGTAATGCTGATGAAAACCGGAGCTTTTGCAGTTATACACCAGATTATTTTCCATCACGATCCCGGTGGAGCCTTCATCCGTGTACAGGCCCCAGCCACCGTAGCCGTACGAATAAATATCGTGTATTACGTTGTTGCTCACAACAGTTCCTTCCGATAACCCCAATGTGTAAACTCCGCCCATATCGCTCAACTCTCCCCAACCCAGGTGATGAATGCGGTTGTAAACGATCTTGTTTCGTTTGGCGACGCTGGGCGTATATCCCCACACCCAACCAACGGAAACGCCCGAATATCGAAAGTCGCCGATATCGTTGTGCGAAACAGTATTGTCGCTCGCATGAAAAATAATCACTCCTACGCCCGTAGGAATTTCAAATCCACCCGATTGAATGATGTTGTTATCTACGAAAATATGGTTGGTAACGGCCTGATCGTTTTTGGGACGAGTGGTGTTGCCGATTTTTATGCCGCCCATTCCCAGATCGTGGATGTAGCAATGCGTTATTTTACCAAAACTGCATCCTTCTTTGTACCAGATGCCGTAGTTACTGACGTTGG
>JAQVEB010000068.1 GCA_028698105.1 Petrimonas sp.
GCGGAATCTTTCAATGCAAAGATCAAATTTTTTAGGACATCTTTGAGAGGAGTCGTGGATATTAAATTCTTTCTTTTTAGATTGACTAATATTTATGCTTAAAACACATAACTTTGCAGGTGATCCCTTATTTGCTTAACCCCCTCTAACTCACCCACAAGAGGAGGACAAGAAGAATTATTACAATTTAGTCATTCATTTAAGTTATTACACGCATGACGGAAACAATAGATAAAGCATTGGAAATAGCCGGAATAGGAATCGTGGGAGTGTTTGTGTTCATGATCCTTTTTTACCTGATGATCCTCGGGTTGGATAAGTTGTTTCCGTATAAGGAGGAAATAACGATCGAGGATTCTTTCATGGAAGAAGACTACAACGAAGAAGGGGAATAACCGGGCACGCAACAGCGATTAGTTGCTGAACCCTGAGTTATATCCTCACATCCGCACCCCACATCAGTTTATCGCGAAGCGTTTCGAAGAACGTGTGGCCAAAGCGCTTTACCACTTTTTGGGTATAAGGCGCTTTGTATATTTCAAGGGTGGTGCTTTCGTGCAAAATCTGCGATTGCCCGTCGAGCGATACCAAATATTGCTTGCTGCGACTTTCTATTTTCAGCGATATCCGGCTGTCGTCGCCCACCACAAGTGGGCGAGCCGTGAGGCTGTGCGGCGCGATAGCTGCCAGAATAATGCTGGGCGAAGTGGGCGCCAGAATGGGGCCCCCGATGCTCAATGAATAAGCCGTAGAGCCGGTTGGAGTGGCTATGACCAATCCGTCGGATTGGTACGACGTGAGGTATTCATCGTTGATGTAGGCGTGAATGGACAGCATGGATGCCGTATCTTGTTTAAGGATAGCCACTTCGTTGAGCGCCCTGATATTATCGAAAGACGTGAAGTCGCCTTCGGTTGATATTTCCAGCAACAAACGTTCCTCCACCCTGTATTTTTCGTTCACAATCTCGCGCAGCGTGGTTTCCAGATCATCGCAGCCAATATCCGCCAGAAAGCCCAATCGCCCGATATTTATTCCCAGAATGGGAATATCGGCCTCGCCGATGGTTGCCGCGGTGCGCAGGAACGTGCCGTCGCCACCCACGCTAAACGCCATGTCAACCGGCGGCACTACATCGAATAACAAGGCCATGGGCCGCATGTTATCCTGCATATTACGTGAAAACGAGTAGAAAAGCGTATCGGGCATATAAAGCTCAATGGGGAATTTTTTTATCGTTTTGCAAACGTTAAAAATATGTGCCTCCATCTGCGGATTTTTATCGGGATGCGTACTGCCGAATAAAGCTATTTTCATTTTTTCTGGGATTTTTCGATATAGGTGCGCGGAAATTTTCTGCCTAAAAACTACATATCCAAATAATAAAGCAATTCATTGAGCCTTTCCTTCTGCTGATCGTTTATCTCGCCCTCTTTCATGTAATGATACAACACGTTGTAGTTAAACCGCTCAAAACTGCGTAAAATAAGTGTTAAGTCCGAAACATCAAGTTTAATGGAAATAAGCAACGTTGAACCATCGGAAACGGGAAGCACCGCGAGATTCAGCACGTGCGCATTGTTGCTTTCCACAATCCGTGCAATTTCCGTTAGCGTATAGTCTTTTAACCCAACTTCAAGGATCAGCAGCGAATTTTCCCGTTCCGTAAGGTCGGTAAACTGTTCGGGTGTAGCAGCCGAAGTAAATCTTTCTACCTGATTTTTGATAAATTCTTTGGTTGGCATATCCACAAAACGGTTAATTCGTATTACTTTTGTATTTGATTTTACAAAGATGTAAAAAATTTGGTTACAAAACGTGAGCGAGTGATATTTTATGTTTTGTTTACGTATAAAATACACATTTACTGCGATAAATACTGCGTTTCGCGTTTGGTAAAATTACAGGAGTAAAAAATGACAAAATTAAGTGTAAATATCAATAAGATAGCCACACTTCGCAATTCGCGCGGTGGAAATTTACCCGACGTCCTGCAGGTGGCTATTGATTGCCAAGCCTTTGGAGCAGATGGCATTACCGTCCATCCCCGGCCTGACGAAAGGCATATCCGCCGCTCCGATGTCTTCGATTTGCAAGCGAAGGTTTATACGGAATTTAATATCGAAGGGAATCCTACGCCGGAATTCATCTCTCTTATCAAACAAGTAAGGCCCACGCAGGTTACCATGGTACCCGATGCCCACGATGCTATTACTTCCGATGCCGGATGGGACACCATCGCGCACAAGGATTTCCTGACGGAAATTGTGAGCGATCTGCAGGCATTCGGCATCAGAACATCTATTTTCGTGAACGCCGATCCACGAATGGTGGAAGGTGCATCGGCCATAGGTACAGACCGCATTGAGCTCTACACAGGGCCTTATGCCGAAGCGTACGTAAAAAACAGGGAAGAGGCGCTCGCGCCATTTTTGGAAGCGGCCTCGGTGGCAAAAAAATTGGGCTTGGGAGTAAACGCGGGACATGATCTGAACCTGGATAACCTGCATTACCTTTACGTGAACATCCCGTGGTTAAAAGAAGTATCTATCGGACATGCGCTGGTGAGCGACGCCCTGTACATGGGCTTGGAAAAAACAGTAAAAGCCTATAAAAATTGTTTAAAAATGCCCGAAAATCAGGGTTAAACTCATTAAGTTATTATCTTTACACCTCATATTAATGAAGATTGAGAAAGATTAATGAGCGATCGTTTCAATCCATCTATAAAAAACAACAAGATTAAAAATTTTTCTGAATGAACTTGCTACAAGTACCGCCAACGGCCTACGACTCTCTTCAACAGGCGCAACAACAGGTTGCCACCTCATTGGGCACAACTCCCGAAACAACGATGAACGCTTTCGACCTCGCGCTGAAAGGCGGTTGGATTATGATTGTCTTGGCCATTCTGCTGCTGCTTTCCATTTACGTGCTGATAGAGCGAATTCTGGTGATCAGAAACGCCGGTAAAGAAGACAATTCTTTCATGAACCGCATAAAAGATTATATCCTCGACGGAAAAATAGATTCGGCGCTAACGCTTTGCCGCACCACAAACACTCCCGCTTCGCGAATGGTTGAAAAAGGCATCTCACGTCTTGGCCGCCCCACAAGCGATATCACCGAAGCGGTTGAAAATGTGGGGAATATCGAGATCGCCAAACTCGAAAAAGGATTGCCCGTGCTGGCAACTACTGCCGCAGGCGCGCCCATGATCGGGTTTCTGGGAACCGTTACCGGTATGGTGAAAGCGTTTATGAGCATGGCCGGCGCCGGAGCAAACGTGGATGTGAACATTCTTTCCACCGGAATTTATGAAGCGCTTATAACCACCGTAGGCGGACTTATTGTGGGTATCATCGCACTCTTTGCATACAATTATCTGGCAACGCGCATCAAAGGCATTGTGAACAAAATGGAAATGCGCATTATGGAATTTATGGATATTCTGAACGAACCGGCGGTTTAGCTGTTGGTTATTGGCTTAGACGCAAAGCATTGCGTCTCTACAAGTCTAAAAAACGTTTGTCTAAAAATCTTGAGAAATGGCTTTAAAACAACGATTTAAGATAGAACCGAATTTCAGCATGGCATCCATGACGGATGTGATCTTCCTGTTATTGATCTTTTTCATGATCACTTCCACCATTGTGGTGCCCAATTCCATAAAAGTGCTCCTGCCCAAGTCGCAACAACAGGCTCAGGCAAAGCCGCTCACACGGGTTACCATTGATAAAGACCTGAATTATTATGTTGCCAACGGCAACGAAACGGAACGCAGGGTGTCTTTCGATGCCATTACTCCGTTCCTGCAATCGGCTTACACCGCCGATCCGAATATTTTCGTGGCTTTGTATGCGGATGAGGAAGTGCCCTACCGCGAAATTGTGCGGATTTTGGACATCGCGAATCAAAATAAGTTCAAGATGGTGTTAATGACAAGGCCCAATTAAACGGTTTGCAAAATATAACGTCTGAATAAATGCCGGATAAAGAACAGATAGATGTCGAAAAACTGAGAAATTATTGGATCAATTCTTCCGAAGAAGATTTTGAAACCATGCTTTCATTGTATGACACAGGGCATTATCATTGGGCATTGTTTGTCGGGCATCTTTCGCTTGAAAAACAGTTGAAAGGGATGTATGTGGATAAGTTCGGAAAATTGGCACCATTCATTCATGATTTGTTACGCTTAGCCGAATTAAATGATCTGAATTTATCTTTTGAACAAACGGAATGGTTAGACGAAATCACACTTTTCAATTTAAACGCAAGATACGATGATTACAAAAAGCGTTTTTACATGAGATGTTCACGCGATTTCACGACAAAATGGATTGAAAAAATAAAACAATTACGCTCATGGATAGAGACAATGCTTTAACTATTGCTGTTCGATATGCTAAAACGGTCAGTCAGAAATATGAACTGGCAAGATGTCTTTTATTCGGATCATATGCAAAAAATATTCCAAAAAGATACAGTGATATTGATATAGCGGTTGTAGTTACCAACTATCTTGATTATTTCGATATCCAAATGGATTTAATGCGCTTGCGAAGAGCCATTGACACCCGTATAGAGCCGCATCTGTTCAGGCTCGAAGATTTCAACAACAGCGATCCGTTCGTCAGGGAAATTCTCGAACACGGTATAGAAATTCATTTGGAAGAAATACCGGCTTACTCCGATCGTGTTGCTGAAGCAACAGTTACATACAAAACAAAATAAGCAAGTGATCACAAGAGAAAAAATAGGAGGCGCCGTAGGAACAATTATCTTCGCGATATTGCTCCTGCTGATCCTTTTATTCTCTTATTTCACCTTAGCTTCGCCTCCACAAGAACTCGAAGGTATTCCTGTTATGTTCGGAACCGAAGAGAACGCGGGCGGTTTCACGGAACCCACGTTTGCTGAACCTGCTCCCACGCCAACGCCAAGCGTTCCCGACAATGCGCCCGAGCAACCGCTTATCACGCAAAACGAAGAACCGTCTATCAACGTAAATGCCCGTCGCGAAGAAGAACGCCGCCAGGCGCAATTATTGGCCGAAGAGCGCCGCCGCAGGGAAGAAGCTGCGCGCGCGCAACGGGAAGAAGAAGCCCGTCGGCGGGAAATCAACCAACAGATGTCGGGATTGTTTGGTGAAACCAACACCGGACGCCGGGGCAACACCGAAGGTACCGGCACACAGGGCGTATCCACAGGGAATTCGCAGCAAGGTTCGCCAACGGGCAGCGGAGGCATCGGGTCGTATAACTTGGGCGGAAGGAGTTTAGGCGCCGGCGGCCTCGTACAACCTTCATACACTGTGAACGATTACGGTACGGTGGTTGTTAATATAACTGTGGATCCTGCTGGAAACGTTATTCATGCTGAAATCGGAAAAGGTACAAACACACCGAGTACTTCTCTACGCAACGAGGCCCTTAGAGCAGCAAGAAGAACAAAATTCAATGCAGTTACAACTACGAACAATCAGCAAGGCACCATCACGTATAAGTTCAATCTCAATTAAGGAAAGGAAATCCAACATGAAAAAAGTAGCATTATTTTTAGCCGACGGCTTCGAAGAAATTGAAGCGCTGGGCACACTGGACGTGTTACGCCGTGCCGAAATCCCGGTGGAAACCGTATCTGATACAAACGACCTAAAAGTAACAGGAGCACACAACGTTCCCGTGTTGGCCGACAAGTTGTTCAACGATGTAGATTTCTCGGCTCTCGATATCCTCGTTCTCCCCGGCGGCATGCCCGGTGCAAAACACCTCAACGAGCACGAAGGTCTAAAAGAACAGATCAACAATTTTGCTTCGCAAAATAAAAAAGTAGCCGCCATTTGTGCCGCCCCCATGGTATTGGGCGGACTGGATTTGCTCGACGGCAAAAAAGCCACCTGCTACCCGGGTTTTGAACCGGAACTTATCGGAGCTGAAATTACGGGAGAACCCGTTACCACAGACGGAAATATCACTACCGGAAAAGGCCCCGGCCTGATGTTCGATTTCGCGCTACAACTTGTGGAAGACATCGCCGGAAAAGGAACGCGTAAAAAAGTGGCGGAAGGCCTTTTGCTCGAAGAAAAGGAGTAAACCCAAACGCTGCATCACACAAGTAAACGGTAAGAATTACTTCAACGTAAATTATTCAACGAACTTATTCACCATAAATTCAAAAATTTACGGTGCAAAGAATTGGTTTGTAACAAAAAACGACCTATCTTTGCACCGTTTTTTTAACAACATAATGTCTAACTTATTTAATTATTTATTTTTCAACAACAAATGACTGACAATTTAAAAAATGTTGCTCCCGTAGAAGATTTCGATTGGGATGCGTATGCTGTAGGCGAGACGTACAGCAAGGAAAACCGACAACAACTTACCGACAGCTACGACAATACGTTGAGCAAAATCAACGACAAAGAAGTGGTAACCGGTACGGTAACCTCCATGAACAAACGCGAAGTAGTGGTAAACATCGGCTTCAAATCAGATGGCGTTGTTTCCCTAAACGAATTCAGGTACAATCCTGAACTGAAAGTTGGCGACGAAGTAGAGGTTTACATCGAAAGCCAGGAAGACAAAAAAGGGCAGCTCGTCCTTTCACACAAAAAAGCACGCGCTTCGCGCTCTTGGGATCGTGTTAACGCAGCGCTCGAAAACAACGAAGTTATCAAAGGATACATCAAATGCCGTACAAAAGGCGGTATGATTGTGGACGTGTTCGGCATCGAAGCATTCCTGCCCGGCTCGCAAATTGATGTGAAGCCGATCCGCGATTACGATATCTTTGTTGACAAAACAATGGAATTCAAGGTGGTTAAGATCAATCCTGAATTCAAGAACGTGGTTGTTTCACACAAAGCGCTCATCGAAGAAGAGCTGGAACAACAGAAGAAAGAAATTATCTCGAAACTCGAAAAAGGACAAATCTTGGAAGGAACTGTCAAAAACATTACCTCTTACGGTGTATTTGTGGACCTTGGCGGTGTGGACGGACTGGTGCATATCACCGATCTTTCGTGGGGACGCATTCAACACCCCGAAGAAGTGGTTCATCTGGACGACAAGATCAACGTGGTTATCCTCGATTTCGACGACGAGAAAAAACGTATCGCTCTCGGCTTAAAACAGTTAACTCCGCATCCGTGGGATGCTTTGGATGAAACGCTGAAAGTGGGCGACATCGTGAAAGGAAAAGTGGTTGTGATTGCCGATTACGGCGCATTCGTTGAAATCGCTCCGGGCGTTGAAGGCTTGATCCACGTATCGGAAATGAGTTGGACACAGCACCTGCACAGCGCTCAGGATTTCATGAACGTTGGCGAAGAAGTGGAAGCCGTTGTTCTTACACTCGATCGCGAAGACCGCAAAATGTCCCTCGGCGTGAAACAACTCAAACCCGATCCATGGGACAGCATCGAACAAAAATATCCCGTGGGCAGCACGCACACGGCTACGGTTCGCAACTTCACCAACTTTGGCGCATTTGTTGAAATCGAAGAAGGCGTGGAAGGGCTGGTACACATCTCCGACCTTTCGTGGACGAAAAAGATCAAACATCCGAGCGAAGTTACCGAAATCGGTGCGCCGATGGAAGTACAGGTATTGGAAATCGACAAAGAAAATCGTCGTTTGAGCCTCGGCCACAAACAGTTGGAAGAAAATCCGTGGGATGTTTTCGAAACCATTTTCACGGTAGGTTCCGTACACGAAGGAACTGTGGTTGAAATGTTGGATAAAGGCGCGGTTATCTCGCTTCCTTATGGCGTAGAAGGCTTTGCCACACCCAAACACCTGGTGAAAGAAGACGGTTCGCAAGCTCAAGCCGACGAAAAACTCGATTTCAAAGTGATCGAATTCAACAAAGATGCCAAACGCATTATCGTTTCGCACAGCCGTGTTTTCGAAGATGAACAATCCGATAAATCATCAGGCAGAAAATCGAAACGTCCCGGTAAAAAAGACGACTCCAATATGTCTTCCACTCCGGCGCTCGAAAAAACAACGCTTGGCGATATCGAGGAACTGGCTGCGTTGAAAGAGCAAATGGACAATAAAAAAGTGGCTGCCGTTAAGAAAAAATTAGACGAAAAAGAAGCCGCTAAAGCTGAAGCTGCTGCAAAAGCCGAGAAAGAGGAAAAACCGGTTGAAAAACCCGTAGAGGTTGAAAAACCTGTTACAGAACCCGACAAAGCAAAAAAGGTTGCAGAAAAAGCTGAAGATAAAGCCGAAGAAGCCGTGAAAACCGAAGCGCAGGAAGAAGCTAAGCCAAAAGCAAAATCAAAAGCAAAGGCAAAAGAAGAACCTGATGCTGCGGAAGAAGCGCCAAAAGCTGAAAAAGCAGAAAAAGCAGAAAAGAAAGACGAGGAATAATCCCGATTCTTTTTTAATAAATCGCGAAAAACTGCCCCCGAAAAGGGCAGTTTTTTTATAAACTACCTCATACGACAATTGATAAATAAGAGTAATTTTCTTATTTTTGTAGAAAATAAAAAATTGCACAAGCCCAAAAGAGCATGACTAGAAAATACGAAAATAAAGATAATGACAGTTTAACTGAATCAAAAGTTGAAGAACCTTTATTTGACAATATTGTAAATCCTATTGTAAATCATCAAATTATTTGTGACGATAGCCTGAAAACTTTAAAAAAAATTAGTGATAAAAAGTTTGATTTAATTATTACTTCTCCTCCGTATAACCTCGGAAAATCATACGAAACAAAAACAAAAATAGAAAAATATCTACAAACTCAAGAGCAAATTATTATTGAACTGATACGTACCTTATCAGATAAAGGCAATTTATGTTGGCAAGTGGGGAATTACGTGGACAAGGGTGAAGTTTACCCTCTTGATATTTTTTATTACCAGATTTTTAAAAAATACGGGTTAAAACTTCGGAATCGAATCATCTGGCATTTTGGACACGGGTTACACGCAAGCAATCGTTTCAGTGGACGATACGAAACAATATTATGGTTCAGTAAAACAGATGATTATATATTCAATCTGGATGACGTGCGGGTTCGCGCCAAATATCCCGGAAAAAGATATTATAAAGGGCCAAAAAAAGGCTTGATATCTGGAAACCCATTGGGGAAGAACCCGAGTGATATATGGGAAATTCTTGAACAGGATTGGGATAAAGCGATATGGAATATCCCAAATGTAAAATCAAATCATCCCGAGAAAACAGAACATCCTTGTCAATTTCCAATAGAACTTGTTGAGCGTTGTGTTTTAGCTTTAACCAACGAAAACAGTTGGGTTTTGGATCCTTTTTCAGGCGTGGGATCAACGGTGGTTGCCGCAATTAAAAATAACCGAAATGCCATTGGCATAGAAAAAGAAAAAGAATATTGCAATATTGCCGAACAAAGAATAAAATCGTTGAAAGAAGGTGAATTAAAAGTGCGCCCGATAAATAAACCCATACATACGCCCACAGGTAAAGAAAAAATTACCCAAATACCCATAGAATGGAAAAATCTTAAGTCTGTGAAGGGCTAAAAAATTATTGCTTATGAAAATAGCTCAAACTTATTCGCATTTGAACGGAGAAGAATATTTGATTGTTCACCATAAAGATCTATATAAAGAGATAAAAAATATTATCAAAAGCATTAATGCCAATGATCTTAGAACTAAAATCAGCAAAGAGAAACGTAAAGTTGGTAATGCGCTTTTTTCTCCTAAAGATTTGAATCGAGCTTTTCATGATGCTTTCTATACATTAAAATGGGAAGAAAGCCGATACAACTATTACATAACGTTAGACAGAGAGCTAATGGAAAAAAGCCTGCCGATGGAAGCTCCGGAACAAAGAGATTTTCTCGTAAAAAATGGTGAACAAAATCCAATCTACAGTTACAACCAAACGGATTTTGTGAAAGAGAAAATCGCCGTTGAAATTCAATTCGGTAAATATGCTTTTGTAGCATACGATTTATTTGTGAAACACATGATGTTTTACTCAGGAGGAAAAATAAACCTGGGGATAGAAATTCTTCCCACAAAAAAAATGCAAATGCAGATGAGCAGTGGAATTGCTTATTTTGAAGGAGAAGTTTATAACGTTATGCGACAGGGAAGAAACAATCCACCCGTACCATTATTAATATTAGGAATAGAACCATAAAGCCATATTCGTGAAATAAAATCCTCTGATTATTTGATCTGGGGATTTTTCGTGTTATAATTTAGTTTGTATTTTCTGTAGTTTTTTCCACAACTTTGCGTCTAATAAATAAATTGAAGAAAACGAAGCAACGCATGAATCGCGAGAAAGAGTTTGAAGCGCTGATCAAACAACACAAAACAACCATTTACATGTACTGCTACATGTACGCCAAAGACAAGGACGAAGCCAACGATTTCTTTCAGGAAGCGCTTATCCGCATCTGGCAGGGATTTACCGATTTCCGCGGCGAAAGCAACGTCTCCACGTGGATTGCCCGCGTAACCATCAACTCGTGCCTGACGTCGCTTCGCAAGAAGAAAAAGCACGCGGCAACCATTCCGTTGTCCATTGACGTGGAACTGCTGGACGAAGACAGCGAACACAACAGGCAAATCGCACAAATGCACGCTCTTATAAACAAATTGGGATTGCTTGACAAAGCGTTGGTCATGCTCTGGCTCGATAACATGAGCTACGCCGATATTGCAGGGATCATGGGCATTTCAGTTTCCAACGTATCGGTAAAGCTGATGCGGATAAAGGAAAAGCTGAAAACAATGGCGTCGAATGCAGCGTCCGACGGACAGTGTCCGACTTATGGCGGATTACCCATCTGACGTGTTGGCTTACTTAATCTACGCATCAGATGCTTCGCAAAATTTACAATTGATTGCAAACCATTCATAATCAACCATGCCTCTTCTATCGAAGTTTGCGCCCTCTCTTGTGGAGAGTGTCGGGGGAGAGGCCTTAAACTTTAAACTTTTTTGAATATGGAACTCGACGAACTGAAACAACAATGGGAACTGCTGCATCAAAAGTTGGATGAACAGGAAATCGTTACTAAAAGGTTGCTGGAAAATGCGGTATCGCAGAAAATAGATTTTATTTCCGGTTATAATTGGATTGGAATAATTATCGGTTTAGCAGTAATACCAGTTGTTCTCTTTTTAGGACAAACGAAACAAGTCGAAAAGGAGCTACTTGTTGCCATAACATGTATCCTGACTTTTTTTACAGCTTTCGGAATTTATAAAGCTTTGCAGTTCAACAAAACCAAGTCTTTTAAAAACGATATCCTTTATACGGAAAAGATTATTCTGAAGCATGAAAAATTATCTTTTTGGTATTATTTAATAACCCTCATTGTAATCTTTGGTTTTTTAATTGTATCTACGTTTGTTTTCTATGAAAGACTTGTTACATACAACAGACTCTGGATTTTCCTTGTAATTATCGTGTTCGGAATTTTCGCGGGTGTTGGTGAAATGAAATGGTATTTAAGAAAAATAAAAAATCTCCAGCAAAGCATTTCCGACCTCAAAGAATTCGAAAAAGAATAACATTCTCTCCGGTAGCGACCGACCGCTTCATGTCCGTCTGACGCATTTTTCAATGAAAGCATCAGCCGTTTCCCAACCGGCAGATGCTTTTTTATATGAAGCTTTTTTCTTTTACCTTTGAAAAAAATCCGCGATCCGATGTAAGAATATTCCCGCTTCTTCGTCTATATAAATGTATGAACGCCCAACAGTTTCAATTTCAAATCCTGAGCCACTCCGATAAACTGTATCGCATGGCACGCTCGATACTGAAAGACGAAAGTCAATCGAAAGACGCGTATCAGGAACTGATGATGCGATTGTGGGAAAAGCGGAACCAACTGAATGCGATCGAAAACCGGCAGGCTTTTTTGCTCACCTCCATGCGCAACCTCTGCCTCGATTTGCTTCGCAAAAAACACGATGAACGGGAAATCCCGGAGAGCACGGAATACGTTGCGCCCGACCCGCATCAGCTTACGGAACAAGCCGATACGGTGAGCTACATCAGCCGCATGATTGACGGATTGCCCGAAATGCAGCGCACCATCATTCGCTTGCGCGATGTGGAGGAAATGGAGCTCGCCGAAATTGCCCAAACCCTGCAAATGACGGAAAACGCCGTTACCGTAAACCTTTCGCGGGCGCGAAAAAAAATGCGCGACATGATCGTAGCCAACCAACAAAAAGAAAACATGACGTATGAACGATATAAATAAAATACTG
>JAQVEB010000069.1:0-2054 GCA_028698105.1 Petrimonas sp.
GGGAACCTTATCGGCCAAGCCGAAAAATTGCGCGAATTGGGTGTGAAAGCAAAAAAAGAATTGCCGCAATCGTTGCTGGATGAAGCAGAGTAAAACGTATTGCGGATAAACTTTTTCTTCATTCCTCAGCGGAAAAACAGATTTTAGTATTTTGTAATCAATTAAAAATAAGAAACCTATGTTCGGAAAAATGCAAAAACACCTGCAAGACGAGTTAACCGCCATAAAAGAAGCAGGCCTGTACAAAAATGAAAGGATCATCGTAACGCCGCAAAAAGCGGAAATTAAAGTACAATCAGGTCAGGAAGTACTCAACTTCTGCGCCAACAACTACCTTGGATTATCGGATAACCAACAACTGATTGATGCTGCCAAAAAAGCCCTTGATGAACGCGGTTACGGCATGTCGTCGGTGCGTTTTATCTGTGGAACGCAGGACTATCACAAAGAACTGGAACGCACAATCAGCCGTTTTTTCAAAACTGAAGACACGATCCTTTACGCAGCCTGTTTTGATGCCAACGGCGGGCTGTTTGAACCGCTTTTAACCGAAGAAGACGCCATTATCTCCGATGCGCTGAACCACGCATCCATTATTGACGGCGTACGTTTGTGCAAAGCACAACGCTATCGCTACGCCAACGCCGATATGGCCGATCTGGAAGATAAACTGAAACAAGCACAGGCACAACGTTTCCGCATTATCGCCACCGACGGTGTTTTTTCAATGGACGGCAACGTGGCTCCGCTCGATAAAATCATGGAACTGGCCGAAAAATACGATGCCCTCGTGATGGTTGACGAAAGCCATTCGGCGGGTGTTGTAGGCAAAACCGGAAAAGGTGTGAGCGAACAATTCAACGTGATGGGAAAAGTGGATATCATCACCGGAACCCTCGGCAAAGCCTTTGGCGGAGCTATTGGCGGATTCACCACCGGACGCAAAGAGATCATTGATATGTTGCGCCAACGCTCGCGCCCGTATCTGTTCTCCAACTCCATTCCGCCACTCGTGGCTGCCGCCGGCATCAAGGCATTCAACCTGTTGGAAGAGACCAACGAACTGCAGGATCGCCTGCACGAAAATGTGGACTATTTTGTGGCCAAAATGAAGGAGGCTAACTTCGATATTAAGCCTACGCAATCGGCTATATGCGCCGTAATGCTTTACGATGCCAAGCTGTCGCAGGAATTTGCAGCTCAGTTGCTGGATGAAGGCATTTACGTCATCGGATTCTATTATCCGGTGGTGCCGAAAGAACAGGCGCGTATCCGCGTACAGCTTTCCGCCGGCCACAATCGCGAACAATTGGACAAAGCCATTGCGGCGTTTGTTAAAGTCGGTAAGAAGTTAGGGGTGATTTGAATTAAATCAACCATTAAGGAATGAAGAAAATTAAGAGCAACTTAATGAACATCTTAATTTCCTTAATGATTAAAAAAAGATTATTACCTGAAGATAATTAAAGTTGCTCAATGTTTCTTAATGCCTTAATGGTTCAAAATTTATGACAAAGAAAGAAGTAACTCAACTGTCTTATGAAATAATGGGATATGCCATTAAGGTTCATAAAACATTAGGTCCCGGATTACTTGAAAGCGTTTACGAAAAGTGTCTGCGATACGAGTTGGTGAAAAATGGCTACAAAGTGGAGCAACAAATTATCGTACCCGTTATTTATGAAAATATGGTGATGGACACCGAATTAAGGCTTGATCTACTTGTAAATGACACGGTAGTTGTTGAGCTAAAAGCTGTAGAATCTATACATCCTGTTTTCGAAGCACAGTTGCTGACGTATATGAAATTACTTCAAAAACCTCAGGGGTTATTAATCAATTTCTTTACAGATAATATTACAAAGTCATCCAAACCGTTTGTGAATGAATATTTCAGATTATTGCCCGACGAATAATAAAATTAAAACCATTAAGAAATTAAGATAATTAAGGCTATTTAATGCCCCTTAATGCCTTAATGGTTAAAGAATAAATCAATTTGAGATTATTACCCGATGAATAATAAAACTAAAGCCATTAAGAAATTAAGATAA